>NZ_CP151949.1:185000-415000 GCF_038592965.1 Paenibacillus sp. FSL L8-0158
CAGCCCAGACCATCAGCTAAGGTCCCCAAGTGTGTGTTAAGTGGGAAAGGATGTGGAGTTGCACAGACAACCAGGATGTTGGCTTAGAAGCAGCCACCATTGAAAGAGTGCGTAATAGCTCACTGGTCGAGTGACTCTGCGCCGAAAATGTAACGGGGCTAAACACACCACCGAAGCTATGGCTTGATGCTTGCATCAGGGGTAGGGGAGCGTTGAATGCGGGTTGAAGGTGTACCGTAAGGAGCGCTGGACTGCATTCAAGTGAGAATGCCGGTATGAGTAACGAAAAGATCTGTGAGAATCAGATCCGCCGAAAGCCTAAGGGTTCCTGAGGAAGGTTCGTCCGCTCAGGGTAAGTCGGGACCTAAGGCGAGGCCGATAGGCGTAGTCGAAGGACAACAGGTCGAAATTCCTGTACCACCGTAATCCGTTATGAGCGATGGGGTGACGCAGTAGGGTAGTGACGCGGACTGATGGATGTCCGTCTAAGCAGTGAGGCTGGTGTGTAGGCAAATCCGCACATCGTAAGGCTGGGCTGTGATGGGGAGCGAAAATTATAGTAGCGAAGGTCATGATCTCAGACTGCCAAGAAAAGCCTCTAGCCAGGAGAAGGTGCCCGTACCGCAAACCGACACAGGTAGGCGAGAAGAGAATTCTAAGGCGCGCGGAAGAACTCTCGTTAAGGAACTCGGCAAAATGACCCCGTAACTTCGGGAGAAGGGGTGCCTCGGTAGGGTGAATAGCCCGAGGGGGCCGCAGTGAAAAGGCCCAAGCGACTGTTTAGCAAAAACACAGGTCTGTGCGAAGCCGCAAGGCGAAGTATACGGGCTGACGCCTGCCCGGTGCTGGAAGGTTAAGGGGAGTGGTAAGCCTTCGGGCGAAGCTATGAACCGAAGCCCCAGTAAACGGCGGCCGTAACTATAACGGTCCTAAGGTAGCGAAATTCCTTGTCAGGTAAATTCTGACCCGCACGAATGGCGTAACGACTTGGGCGCTGTCTCAACGAGAGATCCGGTGAAATTTTAATACCTGTGAAGATGCAGGTTACCCGCGACAAGACGGAAAGACCCCATGGAGCTTTACTGCAGCTTGATATTGAATTTGGGTACGATCTGTACAGGATAGGTGGGAGCCGTTGAGCCTTGAGCGCCAGCTTGAGGGGAGGCATCCTTGGGATACCACCCTGATCGTATCTAGGTTCTAACTTGGTACCGTGATCCGGTACGAGGACAGTGTCAGGTGGGCAGTTTGACTGGGGCGGTCGCCTCCTAAAGAGTAACGGAGGCGCCCCAAGGTTCCCTCAGAATGGTTGGAAATCATTCGAAGAGTGCAAAGGCAGAAGGGAGCTTGACTGCGAGACCTACAAGTCGAGCAGGGACGAAAGTCGGGCTTAGTGATCCGGTGGTACCGCATGGAAGGGCCATCGCTCAACGGATAAAAGCTACCCTGGGGATAACAGGCTTATCTCCCCCAAGAGTCCACATCGACGGGGAGGTTTGGCACCTCGATGTCGGCTCATCGCATCCTGGGGCTGAAGTAGGTCCCAAGGGTTGGGCTGTTCGCCCATTAAAGCGGTACGCGAGCTGGGTTCAGAACGTCGTGAGACAGTTCGGTCCCTATCTGTCGTGGGCGTAGGAAATTTGAGAGGAGCTGTCCTTAGTACGAGAGGACCGGGATGGACGTACCGCTGGTGTACCAGTTGTTCCGCCAGGAGCACCGCTGGGTAGCTATGTACGGAAGGGATAAGCGCTGAAAGCATCTAAGCGTGAAGCCCCCCTCAAGATGAGATTTCCCAATTCGTAAGACCCCTTGAAGACGACGAGGTAGATAGGTTGGGGGTGGAAGTGCAGTAATGCATGGAGCTGACCAATACTAATCGGTCGAGGGCTTATCCTAAAGATAAAACGCAAATGAGTTTCGGATCCAGTTTTCAGGGTGTAACCTTGAAATTGCGCTTGATATTCCAAATCACTTTGTTGAGATACAGAATAACTTGCGGAGTTTTGCTAAGTGAGTCCATTTATATGGAGAGATACCCAAGTGGCTATAAGGGGACCCTCTGCTAAGGGGTTAGACTGCGAAAGTGGTGCGAGGGTTCGAATCCCTCTCTCTCCGCCATTTAGGACAAACTGGCGAAATATTATGTTATGGCGGTGTAGCTCAGCTGGCTAGAGCGTACGGTTCATACCCGTGAGGTCGGGGGTTCGATCCCCTCCGCCGCTACCATACATACCCAGGAGGCTTAGCTCAGCTGGGAGAGCATCTGCCTTACAAGCAGAGGGTCGGGGGTTCGATCCCCTCAGCCTCCACCATTGTGCCGGTGTAGCTCAACTGGTAGAGCAACTGACTTGTAATCAGTAGGTTGGGGGTTCAAGTCCTCTCGCCGGCACCATTTTTGAATTTTGAAAAATCCAGGGAACTGTGGTGTAGAGGCCTAACATGCCTGCCTGTCACGCAGGAGATCGCGGGTTCGAATCCCGTCAGTTCCGCCATTTTTCAATTCAATAGTTTTACCGTACTAAAGTGGGAAGGGGTATCCCTCCGCACTTTATTTTTTTGTTAATGGATATGGCTCGGTAGCTCAGTCGGTAGAGCAGAGGACTGAAAATCCTCGTGTCGGCGGTTCGATTCCGTCCCGAGCCACCTTTATATGGAGGATTAGCGAAGTGGCCAAACGCATCAGACTGTAAATCTGCTCCCTTACGGGTTCGGTGGTTCGAATCCATCATCCTCCACCAGTTTTACGAGCCATTAGCTCAGTTGGTAGAGCACCTGACTTTTAATCAGGGTGTCGAAGGTTCGAGTCCTTCATGGCTCATCAGAAGTCATCAACTATAGGTTGATGGCTTTTTTTGTATTGTTTTAAGCTATGTTTTTATATAGCTTTTTTATTTTACGGTATCGACAGGTTATAATGAGTTCATTATGTTCGCTTAGTGCTTATTCTATATTCTAAAAAAAGTGAAGTGGTGATCGCGTGACTCTGGATACAGAATGGATTCAGCAACAGCTTCAGAATATTATTCAAGCGCCTTTTACCATAGTGCCTTGGTGCCCGGAAATGATGGCAGAGGGAGAGACAGCCGATTCAGTTATTCCGGATAGATCGTTTGTTCGTGACAACAAGTTATATTTTCCATTTCGTGCGTCGGCAGGTGAACTGGCTGCCTTTGTGGTAGAGGCCAGATATTTGACGGATCGAGAACGGAAACTGGTAGAAGCGCTATTGGGGAACATGGAGCAGGTCTGGCAGAACGGTCCACAATTGTCGGACAACCCGGTTTATAGCGAGGAAGAGCGCATGAATCGTTTTGGACAATGGCTTATACAGCAGGCTGCCAATCTAAACAGGGAAGAAGAGGTTCCAGATGAATTGCAGCTTCGTGATTCGCTATCAGCGTGTATGGTTCCGATTTTACTGAATGGCGAGGGAACACAGGAGGGGGCTATTACTTATACGCAGCTTCATCGATTGTTCGCGAGCTATTTTGGAGGGGATGTGTTGCTTACTCCATTGGACGAACATTCTTGGCTGATTATGGCTAAAAAGGAGCTTTTACTAGGAGCGGACGATGAACGGGATAAAGACACTGAGTCTAGGGATGCAGATTTTACAGAATCGTTGGAGGAGGTTCTTACAGCCTTTAGCTTGGGTCTATATGAGCTTATTGCGAATGAGTGGGTGGGTGTATTCCATTTGGCGGTTTCAAAGCCTTCAGTCCCTTTGCAAAGTCTTCCCCAAGAGCTGAATTTGTTATGGGAGACCATACATTTGGGTAAGATTTTTCATGTAACAGAGCACATCCACTTTTCATGGGAGCTTCATTTGGAAAGGCTGTTAAACCGCATTCCCAAGGAACAACGCGTACTATTTTTAGAGCAGGTAATGAAGTCATCTGTCATACTGGAAGACTCAGAAACGATGGCTACATTAGATATCTTTTTTCAACTGGATTGTAATGTGAGTGAGACAGCTAAGCGTCTATATGTGCATCGAAATACGTTGATTTACCGTTTGGACAAGATCAAACAGGAGACTGGATTGGACGTGCGGACGTTTAATGATGCGGTTTTAGTCAAGCTCTATCTTCTATTGTACAAAGTGACAAAAAGGAAATAGCATTTTTGTGCAGTTTGCGAATAGCCATGCTACGGGGACTAGGGTAAGATACAAGTAAGAAATGTATTCGATTTCATAACTTGATCTTAGGGAGGCAAAAGCTATGGCTGGTGTACGTTTAGAGCATATTTTCAAAAAATATCCGGGTGCAGATAAAGCTACGGTTGTTGATGTCAATTTGGACATTCAAGATAAAGAGTTTCTCGTATTGGTTGGTCCTTCCGGTTGTGGTAAATCTACTACGCTCCGCATGATCGCTGGTCTGGAGGAAATTTCAGACGGTAAATTGTACATTGGAGATCGTGTTGTGAACGACGTGGCTCCAAAGGACCGCGATATCGCGATGGTATTCCAATCCTATGCCTTGTATCCGCATATGAATGTATATCAAAACATGGCTTTTGGTCTGAAACTCCGTAAGGTGAAGAAAGAAGAAATTGACAAACGTGTACGTGAAGCGGCTAAAATCCTTGATATTGAGCATCTGCTGGATCGCAAGCCGAAAGCGTTATCAGGTGGTCAACGCCAGCGTGTTGCCTTGGGACGTGCGATTGTGCGTGACCCGCAAGTGTTCTTGATGGATGAGCCACTGTCCAACTTGGATGCCAAGCTGCGTGGTCAGATGCGTGCGGAAATCACGAAACTGGCTAAGCGTCTGGAAACGACTGTTATCTACGTAACCCATGACCAGGTCGAAGCCATGACGATGGGCGATCGGATTGTAGTTATGAAGGATGGTATTATCCAACAAGCTGCATCCCCAGATGAACTGTACAACCGTCCAGTGAATCTGTTCGTAGCTGGTTTTATCGGTTCTCCTACGATGAACTTTATCACAGGTAAGTTGGTTGAAAAAGAAGGTGCATTGCATTTTGCTGCGCCGGGTCTGGATCTGTTCGTACCAGAAGGTAAAGGACAGATTTTAAAAGCGAAGGGCTATATCGGTAAAGAAGTGATCTTGGGTATCCGTCCTGAGGATATTCATGAAGAGCCTGTATTCTTGGAGGCTTCTCCGAATACGATCTTTACATCCACTGTGGACGTAACGGAAAACCTCGGTCATGAAATGCTGTTGTACCTGAGCGGTGCTGGAAATGATACGATTATTGCCCGTGTAGACGGACGCTCCAATACTCGTGATGGTGTCAAAGCGAAGTTGGCTGTTGATATGAACAAGGTTCATATTTTTGATAAGGAATCGGAATTGAGTGTTCTGGTTGGCGAATAAAATTTGCCTCTGGAAGAGAGTCGCAGTTTTCCCCGAGCGGAGAACTGCGACTCTTTTTATATATCGCATACGGCTACTAGCTTCGGCATTGCATTCATTGGAAAATTCCGATACGATGGGTACAATGGACAGGTCTAGATGTAGGATCGTTGGCAGGAGTCCTAGATGGGATCAACCCAGCTGGCGGAATGGAGTTAGCCTGGAACCATAGTGTTAAATCAAGTGGAGTGTGGATTGGCGCAGGATAGACTGGCGTTGGGTTGTATGGTTAATAGAGTAAAGCTACATAAATCAAATGACGTATAGAATCCGGTTTTGCAGATGAAGGGGAGAATACAATGGCTAAACAGGTAAAGGTATCCGAGCTTGTACAGCAGTTTCAAATGGAGGTTATTTCCGGCGAAAAAGGTCTGCGAAGACTGATCACAGTGGACGATTTGAATCGCCCAGGTCTGGAGATGGCCGGGTATTTTGAATATCATACACAAGAGCGGGTACAGCTTCTGGGAAGGTCTGAGTTGGCTTTTCTGGGGATGCTTCCTCCTGAGGAACGGCGGGATCGGATGGAGCGTCTGTGTACAGAGCTGACTCCATGCATTATTATCACACGTGGTCTGGAGGTACCGGCTGAGTTAGTGGAGGCGAGTGCAGAGCGAGATATTCCTGTACTGCGCACTAATATGGCGACGACGATTTTATCAAGCCGCATCACAGGCTTTCTCGAAAGAAAGCTGGCTCCTACAGCGACTATTCATGGTGTACTGTGTGACGTGTATGGCGTGGGAATGCTTATCACAGGAAGTAGTGGAATTGGTAAAAGTGAAACGGCACTGGAACTGGTCAAACGTGGACATCGCTTGGTAGCAGATGACGCGGTAGAAATTCGGCAAACGTCCGATTTTCAGCTGCATGGTACAGCACCTGAGCTGATCCGTCACCTGTTGGAAATTCGCGGCGTGGGCATTATTAATGTGATGACGCTGTTTGGGGCCGGTGCAGTTCGTAATAACAAACGGATTACATTGGTTGTTCGTCTGGAGGCATGGCAGCAGGACAAGCAGTATGACCGTCTGGGTCTTGATGAAGAAACGACACGCATTATTGATACAGATGTTCCACTGGTTACGATTCCAGTTCGTCCGGGCCGTAACTTGGCTGTTATTATCGAGGTGGCGGCGATGAACTATCGTTTGAAACAAATGGGTGTTAATGCAGCCCTGCAATTTACAAACAAGCTGACTGCTACGATTTCTGAAGATATGGAAGAGATGGATTAGGGTTTGTTCGTTTGCAAGGAAGAACGAGGAGTGAGAGAAACATATGTCAACGGCAACATTACTGCTGAATCCGATCGCTTTTTCAATCGGGGCAATCAAGGTCCATTGGTATGGGCTTATTTTGGGGCTGGCGGCGCTTGTGGGTTTATATCTCGCCATCCGTGAAGGAAAAAGATTCGGTATTCCGCAGGACTTTTTTATGGATATGCTGCTTCTGGGTGTTCCCTCAGCTATTATTGGAGCGCGTATTTATTATGTAGCCTTCAAATGGGAAGACTACCGAGATAATCTATGGGATGTTTTTAAAATTTGGAATGGCGGTATTGCGATATACGGTGCCTTGATCGGGGCCATTATATGTGCGGTCATTTATTTCCGGTATAAAGGGTATAACTTCTGGCGTATCGCTGATATTTGTGCGCCAGGCCTACTGATCGGTCAAGCGATTGGACGCTGGGGTAATTTTGTCAATCAGGAAGCCTACGGTGGACCGACGGAAGAGACATTCTTGCGAAATCAGCTCCATCTGCCGGATTTCATTGTGAATCAGATGAATGTTAATGGGGTGTTCCATCACCCTACATTTTTATATGAATCACTGTGGAGTATTGTAGGTGTGATTTTGCTGCTCGTCATTCGTCGTATGAGATTTGTGCGTGCAGGCGAAATGTTTGCATTTTACTTCATTTGGTACTCAATTGGCCGTTTCTTCATCGAGCGTGTACGGACGGACAGTTTGGCTTTTCAGGGACCGGATTGGCTGGCCTCCTTTGTGAATGCTTTGTGGTCTCCTATGGTGTGGCTAGGGTTTGAACCAGGGCATCTGGACCCGAGTTACGGTAATGTACGGATCTCACAATTGCTGCCTATCTTTATTGTTGTAGCTGCCGTGATTTTCATCTTGGTTCGTCGCCGGAAGGGCACATCTGTTGCTCGTTATAGCGATCCGATTATCTCCAGCAAAGCGGGGATTGATCAGGTACCTGACGTGATGCCAGAGCAGGTATCCCGTCCAGGACAAGATGCGGTTCCTCCAACAGCCACGGCGGATAAGCTACCTAAGGAAGACACGGACGAGGACAAGAAGGAGCATCTATGATAAATACGATTTTGTTTGATTTAGACGGCACCATCATGGATACGAATGAACTGATCATCAGCACATTTCTACACATTTTGAATCATCCGGATGCTGATCCGCTGACGCGGGAGCATATTATTCCTCATATGGGTGGAACGCTGGATGATCAACTCCGTACTTTTTCGGGATTAACGGATGTATCTGGGCTAGTTAAGGACTACCGTGCTTATAATCAGATTCATCATGATCAAATGGTGAAGCCATTTCCATATGTCATTGAGGTTATTCAGGAGTTGCGTGCGAGAGGGATTAAACTGGGGGTTGTAACAACCAAAATAAGACCATCCACGATACGTGTACTTAATCTGTTCAATCTGACTTCCTCTATGGACTATATTGTGACGGTAGACGATGTGGAGCATCCCAAGCCACACGCTGAGCCAGTGCTCAAGGCATTGGCAGGCTTGAATGCTGAAGCAGAGCACACATTGATGGTCGGAGACAGTTCTTTTGATATTTTGTCAGCTCAGGCAGCAGGCGTGAAATCGGCAGGCGTAGCTTGGTCGCTCAAGGGTGAGGAAACTCTGCGCGGATATGGGCCAGACTACATGTTGCATGATATGCGGGATTTGCTGAAGCTGGAGCTTCAAGGTGTCAATGTATCGTGAGAAAGGTGAACCGCTATCCTGTAGAAGGTCCCAATGCGTTGTGGCAGATTTATCGGACGGTGAGCCGCTGGAAAGGCATTAAGAACTTTATTTTCATACAGATTGCCCGGTATTGTCCTGTGCTTTCTCTGAAAAACGTCATTTACCGCAGAGTGCTGGGGATGAAGGTGGGGCAACATGCGGCCTTCGGCCTGATGGTGATGGTGGATGTTTTTTTTCCAGAGTATATTACAATAGGGAACAATTCGGTCATTGGGTATAACACGACGATACTAGCTCATGAATACCTCATACATGAATATCGTATCGGTAAAGTGGTGATTGGGGATCATGTGCTGATCGGCGCCAACACAACCATTTTGCCGGGTGTCACCATCGGTGACGGAGCTATCGTAGCGGCCGGAGCGGTCGTGCATAAAGACGTGCCCGCAGGTGCATTTGTGGGTGGCAATCCGTTGCGTGATTTAAGACGCTCTGGTGGGAATGAGTAGTAAATAGCACAATAAGAAAGACCCCTTATGTATTAAGGGGTCTTTCTTATGTTGTTTTTCTGTATAATAAGTGGGGTAATGCATGTTAATTATGTTTAAAAATTGATAACAGACTTATTTGCAAAGCGATATGGGAGCGTGTTGATTTGGTCAAAAAAGAACGTATACCAGAGCTTGATATTTACCGAGGAATATTAATTGCAGCCGTTGTTACCATTCATGCGACTTCAATGGCTTTAATTGATGCGCGTCATTCTCTATTGTTTTATCCTTTTTTATTTTTAAATATGTTTAGTAGCTTTGCAGTGCCGGTATTTATTTTTATGAGCGGGTTTGTTTTATTTTACAATTATGTCGATAGGCCGCTTCGTGGTAAGAATATGCTTATATTTTTCCGAAAAAGACTGATGTTTATTGTATTACCGTACGTTTTGTTTTCTCTTGTGTATTATTTGACCTTGGTAACACGCGGGTTGATGCCGCTCAGTGATCTTCCGCTCGTGCTGTTAACGGGAAAGGCGTACACGCATTTGTATTATGTCATCATCATCATCCAATTTTATTTGGTTTTCCCGCTGTTGTTGTGGGGAGTGCAGCGCTTATGTCATTGGATATCGAGTCCACGAAGAGCGGCCTTTGTCATTTTGACAGTAGGGTTAATCATTCAATGGGGGTTTGTATTGCTGAACAAATACGTTTGGCAAGAGGAAAGAGGAAGTCTTGCGATTACGTATATCAGTTATTTTGCCTTGGGTGCGGCTGTAGCGATTGGATATGAAGGGTTTAAAAAGTGGCTTTTTCCGGTGTTAGGTACAGTAATTAGACGCGGACAGTTGATCAGTTGGTGGGGCTTGTGGGTGGCTTGGCTACTCCTGGGTATAGCATATGTACAAATATGGTTTGTAGCATATCGCGAAGCCATCTATGCAGACTCGCTGATCTATGAACTGCTCCATAATGCATATGCCCTTGTCTCTGCGTTGGTGCTGTTTCAGTTCTCGGTTTTATTATATCGTCATGCTAACGATAGGCTGCGAATGTTAATCAGCTGGCTGGGCTCATGCTCATTCGGCATTTATTTACTTCACCCGGCGTTATTGAGAGTATATCGCAAGCTGGATTTGCATGGAACGCCAGTAGAATATATCTTCTCTGTTGCGGGTGGATGGTTGTTGGCGTTGTTTGGCTCATGGTTGATTGTGACGTTGTGTTTTCGATATGTACCATTTGCGTGGATCGGTTTGGGCACGGTTCCGAAATTTCCTTCCCGGAGTAAAGATGAACAGATGAATAGCTAAATATTTTAATTTGGACTGTTGGCTTAAAGCTGGCAGTCTTTTTTTTAAAAAGTATAGAATTTATAAATTTTCAGTGAAGCTGAACAGCTCTATATGGGCAAGACAAATTACCGTAAGCGCTGATCTTGCTCCGTGAAAGTACGTTGATAGATGTTTTTCGTATAGAATTCATGTATTTTGCATTGGATAAAATATTGAGAGGGGCAGCGGCTTGGCGAATCTGCAAAAAAGGGGTACTCCGTTCGGTTGACGTTCACAAGTAGGGCATGATAATATATCGAATATACTTTAGTTTGTTAGCACTTTACCATGATAAAGATATTGTGAAATCATGAGGTGATAGAGATGTCTAAGCCAAAAGGATTCGAGATCCCTGTAGGGGTTCGAGATTATCTTCCGCGTGCAGTGTCGAAGCTGCGGGCCATTGAACTGAATGTACTCGAATGCATGGAGCGCTGGGGTTACCGCCAGATTATGACGCCTACGATGGAATACTACGATACGGTGGGAGTGGCTAGTTCTACTTCCGATCGAAAGCTGTTTAAATTACTCAATAACCGGGGGACCACGCTGGTGCTGCGATCGGATATGACCGCTCCAATTGCACGGGTGGTATCTTCGTTGCTAAAGGAAGAGGAAGTGCCACTCCGACTTTCCTATCACGCAAATGTATTTCGGGCGATTGAGGAAGAGGCAGGAAGAGAAGCGGAGTTTTTTCAGACGGGTGTGGAGCTGGTGGGCGATGATTCACCTGAGGCTGATGCAGAAGTTGTAGCATTGGCAATTGCATCATTACAGGCAGCAGGGGTGACCTCTTTTAAAATTGCCATGGGACATGTGGGATTCCTGAACGGCTTATTTGAGGAAATCATTCCAGGACGTCAGGCTGAACAACAAGCGCTAAAGGAACTGTTGCTCAGTCGTGATGTGGTGGGCTACCGAACAGCGATTGAAGCTTTGGGCTTGGCTCCTGAACATCGGGATAAGCTGGAAGCTATTCTTCGGTTGCGCGGTGGAAAAGAAATTTGTGACCAGGCTACCCGTCTTAGTGTGGAGCAGCAGACGATTCGATCCATTGCACATTTGTGCGAGGTGTGGGAAGTACTGGAGGCTTACGGCGTATCTGAGCATGTGTTAATAGACCTTACCATGATCGGAGATTTCTCATATTATACTGGAATGACTTTTGAGGGCTATGCGGCGGAGATTGGGTTCCCGGTATGCAACGGGGGTCGCTATGACAATCTGCTTCAGCAGTTTGGTCGATCCGTACCTGCAACGGGATTTGCATTGAAGACAAACCGGATCGTCGATGGTGTGGATGGTATCCAAATGGAGACGAAGCTTCCTGTACTTATCCGTTATGACGAACAGGGACGCCAAGAGGCGTTATCCGCAGCGGCAGAGCTACGCGCAACAGGTCTTACTGTAGTAACAGGGCTCACGGGCGGACCGGAAGATCGACGTCGTGAGCAGCAGGGCCTGTACGCAGAGGTATACAGCTATACAGCCGAAGGAAGACAGCCAGTACAAAGGAGGGAATTGCCATGACGGAAATATTGAAGGTAGCCATGCCAAAGGGACGGATTTATAAGCAGGCTTCCGAGCTATTTCGCCGGGCAGGGGTTCCCATTCCGCTGGATGTGGACGAAACGCGCAAGCTGGTCATCCCACTGCCCGAGCTGGGCATGGAATTTATCATGGCGAAGCCCGTCGATGTTCCTACGTATGTGGAGTATGGAGCGGCGGACATCGGCATTGTGGGCAAGGATGTTTTGTTGGAAGAAAACAAGGATGTGTATGAACTGCTGGATCTCGGGATTGCTCGTTGCCGGATGTCGGTGATTGCTTTACCGGATTGGCAGCCAGGTATTCGTCAGCGGGTCGCTACAAAATATCCGAACGTGGCTTCCCAGTATTTTCGGGAGCAAGGCCAGCAGGTAGAAGTTATTAAGCTGAATGGCTCCATTGAGCTGGCGCCGTTAATTGGTCTGGCAGACCGCATTGTTGATATGGTAGAAACGGGGCAGACCTTGCGGGAGAATGGATTGGTCGAGCAGATCAGCATACTGGATATTACCAGTCGTCTGATTGCCAATCGGGTCAGCTACCGGATGAAAAACAGCTCGATTCAGGCATTGTGTGATCGATTGCATCAGGTGATTCCAAATGCGGTGGTACCCCGGGAGTAAATGAACTAAAGGAATAAGCCAATAGTTAAAGGGGCATTCTGCAAGCTTGCAAGTAAGGGGGAATGGACAAATGAAGATCGTATCAGCCCGTGATTTCAGTCTCCAACGGGAGGTGGATTACGGCACACCTGAGCAAAATGAGGCTGTGCGTACCATTATTCAGTCGGTACGCCAAGAGGGGGATGAGGCTGTCCTGCGGTATACGCAATCGTTTGATGGTGTATCGCTGACAGCAGAGCAACTTCGTGTGACGGAGGAAGAATTGAAGGCGGCATATGACAAGGTAGAGCCTTCTTTTTTACAGGCGATTCGAGAAGCGGCGGATAATATCCGTGCTTTTCACATGAAGCAAAAACGTAATTCGTGGATGGATTTACAGCCAGACGGTAGCTTGCTCGGCCAAATTATCCGACCGTTGAAACGTGTAGGCGTGTATGTTCCGGGTGGTAAAGCAGCCTATCCATCCTCGGTGCTGATGAATGTCATTCCCGCTCAGGTGGCTGGTGTACCGGAGATTGTCATGGTGACACCCCCGGCGACAGGTGGCAAGGCAGGGATAGATCCATATACACTGGTAGCTGCGGCAGAGGCTGGTGTAACGGAAATATATAGGGTTGGCGGAGCGCAGGCGATTGCTTCTCTCGCTTACGGAACACATAGCATTGAACCAGTCGATAAAATTTGCGGTCCAGGTAACATTTATGTAGCGCTGGCGAAGCGCGAGGTGTACGGCGCGGTGGATATCGACAGTATAGCGGGACCAAGTGAAATTGTCGTGTTGGCTGACGACACGGCGAATGCCTCATATGTAGCGGCTGACCTGCTTTCACAGGCGGAACATGACGAGATGGCCTCAGCCATACTGGTTACGCCCTCGCAACGCTTGGCCGAAGAAGTATCAGCTGAAGTACAGCGCCAATTGGCAGAACTACCGCGTAGAGATATTGCTGCTGCATCGGTGGAGGCATACGGGGCTATCATTGTCGTCGACACTTTGGAAGAGGGAATCCATATTGTAAACCGACTGGCACCAGAACATTTGGAAATTATGACAGAGCAGCCGATGGAGCATGTGGGTCTGATCGAAAATGCGGGAGCTATTTTCCTGGGAGCGTACAGCTCGGAGCCAGTAGGCGATTATTTTGCCGGACCTAACCACATTATTCCGACGAATGGAACGGCACGGTTTTCTTCGCCAGTGGATATTGATGATTTTATTAAGAAGTCGAGTATGATCTATTACAGCAAGGAAGCGCTGCTGCGTAATGGAGAGACGATTATGCAGCTTGCCCGCCATGAAGGACTGGAAGGTCACGCACGGGCGATACAAGTTCGATTGGACAATGAAAAGAAGGCGGTGGATGGCGATGGGGAACGAAAATAACGTAGCAGGACGTACAGGCAGCGTCAGCCGAAAGACGAACGAAACGGATATTCAGCTATCCTTTGCAGTAGACGGCACAGGGCAAGCTGAGATTGAAACGGATGTTCCTTTTCTGAATCACATGCTGGATTTGTTCACCAAGCACGGACACTTTGACCTGAATGTACAGGCCAGAGGGGATGTGGATATCGACGATCATCATACCGTAGAGGATATTGGTATTTGTCTGGGGCAAACCTTGCTGGAAGCATTGGGTGATAAAAAAGGAATCAAGCGCTATGCCAGCGTCTTTGTACCAATGGATGAGGCGCTCGCACAGGTTGTCATTGATCTGAGTAACCGGCCCCATTTCGAGTATCGTGCGGAGTATCCATCACAGCAGGTAGGGAGCTTTTCGACAGAGCTGGTGCATGAGTTTCTGTGGAAATTTGCGTTGGAGGCTCGCATGACGCTACACGTCATCGTTCACTACGGGCAAAATACCCACCATATGATTGAGGCGGTGTTCAAAGCGCTGGGACGTGCACTGGATGAAGCGACATCCATTGATCCGCGGGTGACGGGAGTGCCTTCAACGAAGGGAGTGCTGTAACCCATGTCCATTGCCATTGTGGATTACGGCAGAGGCAATCTGCATAGTGTGAGCAAGGCAGTTGAGCGTCTCGGCTATGAGGCTGTAGTAACGGGAGATGCCCAAGTGATTCGTTCCTCCAGCGGTGTGATTTTGCCGGGTGTAGGAGCATTCGGGGACGCTATGAAGCATTTACGTTCCAGCGGATTGGATCGGGTGATTCAGGAGGTTGCAAGCGCTGGACAACCACTGCTCGGTGTTTGTCTAGGAATGCAACTACTGTTCACTCGTGGTGAAGAATACGGCAGTCACGAAGGGCTTAGTATTTTACCAGGCGAGGTTGTTCGGTTTGCTCCTGATCTGGGGGTTAAAGTGCCCCATATGGGCTGGAATCGTCTGCGAATGACTCAGCCGGATCACCCGTTGTTACAGGGCTTGGAGGAGGGACACGTGTATTTTGTGCATTCCTATCATGCGAAGCCGGAGGCCGAAAGTGACCTGCTCGCGGTGACCGACTACGGTGGGCCCGTAACGGCTATCGTGGGCAGAGACCATGTATATGGCATGCAGTTCCACCCAGAGAAAAGCGGGGAAATGGGGATGCGGCTGCTTCGACAGTTTTTGGAACTGGCGGAAGCGGAAAGGCGAGCGTAATGATTCGTGTGTCTGCAGTTGATGGTACGCCAACTTTGGTCGTTGATGGATGTAAAGGCATATAGATGTTGAATAGCTCACAAGGGGGTCATACTTTGTTCACGATATACCCGGCGATTGATATTCGCGATGGCAAATGTGTACGACTGGTACAAGGAGATTATAACCAGGAGACGATATACAACGAAAACCCGGTGGAGGTTGCCCAAGAATGGGAGCGTATGGGCGGCTCCTACATTCACTTGGTTGATTTGGACGGTGCTAAAGCAGGTCAACCGGTGAACGATGAGCTCATTGGGCGCATCGCTTCTGCGGTGCAAGTGCCTGTACAAGTGGGTGGCGGCTTGCGTACGCGTGAACATGTGGAGCGGCTGTTGTCGCTGGGCGTGAGCCGTGTGATCTTGGGTACGGCAGCGATTGAGGACCGTGCTTTTACGGAAGCGGTATTGGGTACCTACGGTGATCGGATCGCCATTGGTCTGGATGCACGGAATGGCTATGTGGCCACGCGCGGATGGCTTGAAACCTCGGAGGTTCGAGCGGACGAATTGGCTGCTGAGTTGACCTCCAAGGGAGCTGAAACGTTCATTTTTACAGACATTTCCCGCGACGGAATGATGCAAGGCCCGAATGTCGAGGCGATCGTAGCGCTTGCGAAAAGCAGTGGTCGAACCGTGATCGCTTCCGGCGGTGTCAGCAAAATGGAAGATCTAATCACGCTGAGCACCTATGCGAAAGAGGGAGTAGGCGGTGCTATTGTGGGTAAAGCATTGTATACAGGGAGCATTGATTTACAGGTTGCCGTACAAGCTGTAGCAAAGACATAGGGGGAGTAGGAATGCTGGCTAAACGTATTATTCCCTGCTTGGATGTAAAGGATGGCAGGGTGGTTAAGGGCGTTAATTTTGTGAACTTACGCGATGCAGGTGATCCGGTGGAATTGGCGGCGCTTTATGACCGGGAAGGGGCGGATGAAATCGTATTTCTGGATATTTCTGCTTCAGTTGAAGGGCGTGCCACCATGGAAGAAGTAGTTCGTCAGACAGCCGGGGAGATAGCCATTCCTTTCACCGTAGGTGGCGGGATTTCTCATGTCGATGATATGAAACGCATTTTGCGTGCCGGGGCTGATAAAATCGGCGTAAATACGGCGGCTGTCCGTAACCCTCAGCTGATTGCGGAGGGTGCGCGCAGCTTTGGCTCACAATGTATCGTTGTTGCCATTGATGCCAAGTACAACGAGGCGTGGGGCGAGTGGGAAGTATATACGCACGGAGGCCGCACGCCATCTGGTATCCGCGCCTTGGCTTGGGCCAAGGAAGCTGAACAGTTGGGAGCCGGTGAGATTCTGCTGACCAGCATGAATGCGGACGGAACCAAGGACGGCTTTGACCTGCCGCTGACTTCCGCAATATCGGATACCGTCGGGATTCCAGTTATCGCTTCGGGCGGAGCAGGCAAACAGGAGCATTTCTATGACGTGTTTACGGCGGGTAAAGCGGATGCTGGATTAGCAGCAACGATTTTTCACTATAAAGAAATAGGAATCCCTGAGCTAAAACGGGATTTGAAGCGCAGAGGAGTGGAGATACGATGAGCAACGAATTGAACCAACAGCTATCTCTGGAGCAGATACTGGATAATGTCCGCTGGAATGAGGCGGGTCTTGTCTCGGCGATTGTGCAGGATGATGCTACGCTTCAGGTGCTTACGCTGGCCTACATGAACCGCGAGTCGCTGAAACTGTCTTTGGAGTCGGGAGAGACCTGGTTCTGGTCTCGTTCCAGACAGGAGCTGTGGCACAAGGGAGCTACTTCGGGGAATACGCAAAAAATCACTTCCATCCAGCTGGATTGTGACGGTGATGCTCTGTTGGTACGTGTCATTCCGAGCGGTCCGGCCTGTCATACAGGCGCAACGAGTTGCTTTTCTCGTGATATTTCCGTGCCAGGAACAGCTGTAGCACCTCTTGCAGGAAATGCAGGAGACCACACGTTGGTAAATGAAACTGATGATATTTCCAGTGCTTCAGCAGATCGCTTTGAGGTGCTTGCCCGGCTGGAGGCGATTATTAAGGAGCGCGAAGAGACACGTCCTGAAGGGGCCTATACGACTTATCTTTTTGATAAAGGTGTAGACAAAATCCTGAAAAAGGTTGGCGAAGAAGCATCCGAGACCATCATTGCCGCCAAAAATAAAGATAATGATGAACTGCGCCTGGAGGTTAGCGACCTGATTTATCACCTGCTGGTGCTGTTGCAGGAGCGCAAGCTACCGCTTGATCACGTGCTGGCTGAGCTGAATCGCCGTCATGAACGGCCTCGTCGTGATTAGTACGGTTTGTTGTAGTGTTGAAAGGGGAAGGGCCCATGAAAATTGACTATCATACGCATCACGCCCGCTGCGGGCATGCTATAGGGAGTCTGGAAGAGTATGTACAGCAGGGAATTCGGCTGGGGCTGGATCAGCTCGGCTTGTCTGATCACATGCCACTACTGCATGTAAAACCGGCTGACTATTACCCTGAAATGGCGATGTCTATGGAGGAGCTGCCCCGATATGTGGAAGAATGTTTGGAACTGAAGGAACGTTTTAAAGGGCAAATTGATATTCGTGTTGGCTTGGAAGGAGACTACATCGAGGGCTGGGAACGAGAAATCGAAGACATCATCACCGCGTATCCCTGGGATTATGTGATTGGTTCCGTCCATTTTCTCGGTGAATGGGATGTCACGGACTTCCGTCAGGTACACCATTGGGAAGGCAAAAATGTGCTTGAGGTGTACCGCACGTATTATGATGCGGTTTCCAAGGCAGCAGCAACCGGTTTTTATGACATCATGGGGCATTTGGATGTCATCAAGCGCTTCGGCTATCATCCGAAGCCGGAGGAAATGGAGGAGCTGCGTGAACTGGAGCGCTCCGCACTCTCAGCCGTTGCCCGCAGCGGTCGGGCGATGGAACTGAATGCATCAGGGCTTTCGAAGCCCTGTGCCGAGATGTTCCCGAGTCGCCGCATGCTGGAAGAAGCTTTTTCGCTAGGCATCCCGCTGACCGTAGGATCGGATGCTCATGATCCGGCGAAACTGTCCGAGCACTTGGAGAAGGCACGCGCGCTTCTATATGAAGTCGGCTATCGCGAGCTTGCCGTATTTCAGCATCGCGAGCGCTCGCTGGTGCCGCTGACGCTTTAATTATTACGTTTATTGGGTCTAAGTATCATATCCAGTGGCTAGCCGAACGCTCCCTATTTATACAGGGAAAAAGCGCTCGGCTATTTAGTGTATTCTTGTATATATATCTATCGTATACGTTCATATATCCGTTTTTTGGAATGAGGTAGGATCGACTGTCAAGTCGTTTTGAAGTTGTGGTATACTGAAGGGTATGAACATGTCAGTTACTTTTAAAGGAGGTGCCTTGGTTATTTATGAAAGGGAAACATCTGCGAGTATCGGAACCTAGCCCTAAAATTATTGCTTTGCGTTTCGACGCATCTTTCTTTTTTGAGAAAGCTGTGCGCTCGCTTGATCGCAATCATTATGACAAGGCATTGAAATATTTTCGCAAAGCCGTTGAATATGAACCGGATAATCCGGTGAATCATTGCAATATGGCGGGTATATTATCAGAGATGGGGGATTATGCAGGTTCGAATGAGATCCTGTCCTCTGTTCTGAGTGACGTAGACTCGTCGATGACAGAGTGTTATTTCTATATGGCGAATAATTACGCTAATATGGAGCAGTTTGAAGAAGCGGAGAAAGCATTGGTCACGTACCTGGAGGAGGACGAAGAAGGCCAGTTTCTTGATGAAGCGGAGGAAATGATGGAGCTGCTCTATTATGAGCTGGACCGTCCAACGAAGCTGAACCGCATTAAGGCCCGGCAGGGAGTAGTAGAGCATGATCAGGCTCGTGTCCTGCTGGAGGAGGGGAAATTTGCCCAGGCAGCCCAGTTGCTCAAGCAAATTTCAGAGGAACAACCAGATATGTTCGCTGCGCGAAATAATCTGGCGTTAGCGTATTACTACATGGGATTGTTCCAAAATGCTAAGGCTACCATTATTCAAGTGTTGGAGGATGAGCCGGGTAATTTACACGCATTGTGCAACTTGGCGATCTTTTATCAGCACGAGGGCGGCGGCCCGGAATTGGATCGTCTGGTGCAGACTTTGGCGGTTACTATACCGTTTCAGGAGGAGCAGGTATTCAAGCTGGCGACCACCATGGGGATTCTCGGACGCCATGAGGAGGCCTACAGACATTTCCGCAGGTTGCTTCATGGCGATGGAGAGAACAATGCGGACGCTTCTTTGTACCATTACACGGCGGTAGCTGCCAGCAATACGGGAAGATATGCGGAAGCACGGCGGTTGTGGAGTCATTTGCAAAAGCAGGATACTTCCTCGGAAGTTCCGCGGTTTTTCCTGTCCCGACTGGAGGAACTCCAGCAGGAGGGTACACCGCTGCAAGTGCTCAGCTATCATTATCATCTCCCGTTTGAGGAGCAATTCCGCATGTGGGAGAAGTTTGGTGCTGACCAGGTACCTGACAGCATGAAGAAGGACCCGCTAATCCGGTCATCCTTCTTCTGGGCCTTGCGCCACGGGGACCGGGCGACTCAGCTTCAGGTCATTCAGGCGTTAAGCTTGATCGGTGATGATGAGGTGCGTCAGGCACTGGAGTCCTTCGTAGAAGACCCGGACCAGGAGGATGAGCTGAAACGCCGTGCCTTGCAAGTATTGCAAGAGCTGGCGGAGCAGGGTGAGCAGAAAATGTACCCGGAAACGGAACGTTCTGATCAGTTGGAGGTTGAGAACGATCCACATACAATTGAAGGTGATGTATCTGCTCCCCCGGTCGATCCACAATGGCAGGCCGTGCTGGATAAGGTACTGACCGTCATGAGCAAGCCATCCGATCCGGTCATGCAGCACGACTTGAGATCGCTGTGGCTGGAGTATTTGGATCGGCTTGCCCCGGAAGTTCCGATGGTTCAGCATACTGAGGGATGGGCAGCGGCGCTGGAATATTTGACAGCCAAAATGCATCATCATTCAGTTACCTATCAGGAAGTAGCCGATCGCTATGGTATTTCCGTATCGACCGTAAGCCGCTATGCACGCCAGATTGACAGCGTGTGTGGTATCAAACAGAAGCTGAAGCAGCCGCTCTCCACGTTTAAAAAGCAGGTCTGAGACCTGCTCCAAACATCACTTAAAGGAGGCAACAAACGTATGTATAAATCCATAATTATTGGTACAGGTCCTGCAGGCTACACAGCGGCTATTTATTTGGCACGTGCTAACATGAATCCGCTGATCATTGAAGGGATGCAGCCCGGTGGGCAGCTTACTACAACGACCGAAATTGAAAATTTCCCGGGTTTTGAGCAAGGTATCCTCGGGCCTGAACTGATGGATAATATGCGCAAGCAGGCTGAACGTTTTGGCGCTGAATTTACTTCCGGTTGGGTAGAGGAAGTGGATTTTAGCAAACGTCCTTTTAAAGTGAAGGTAGAGGGTAAAGGCATCATTGAGGCGGAGTCGGTCATTATTGCTACAGGTGCGTCCGCCAAATATCTCGGCATTCCGGGTGAGCAGGACAATGTAGGTCGCGGAGTCAGCACGTGCGCAACTTGCGATGGCTTCTTTTTCCGCGGGAAAAAGATTGTCGTGGTTGGCGGTGGCGATTCAGCGATGGAGGAAGCGAGCTTCTTGACCCGTTTTGCTTCCAGCGTAACCTTGGTCCATCGTCGCGATGAGTTGCGGGCATCCAAAATTATGCAAGATCGCGCTCGTGAGAATGAAAAAGTACATTGGGCATTAAACCGGACTCCTCTGGAAGTTGTGACGGGAGAATCTGGTTTAAAGGGTTTGAAGGTACACAATAATGAGACCAATCAGGATGAGCTGATTGAGGTTGATGGCGTGTTCGTAGCCATCGGGCACACACCGAACACAGGTTTCCTGAACGGACAAATTAATACCGATGAACACGGCTATATTGTAGTGAAGCCAGGCACTACGGAAACGAACATCCCCGGAGTTTTTGCCTGTGGGGACGTACAGGATAACCGTTACCGTCAAGCTATTACGGCTGCGGGAACGGGCTGTATGGCGGCTATGGACTGCGAGAAGTATCTCGAAGGCAGTGCTGTTCACGACTGGAGCGAAACACTGGATCAATAAAAGAGTGTCTACAGCACACCAAAAGGCGAACGGGGCGGCGAAGGAAACCTCTGTTATGCCACATCTTTTGTTCAGAAAGAGAAAGCCTGCTGCGTTTGCACAGGCTTTCTCCTTTTTATGGGTGCATAAGGTTAAAAGTTCCTCTAATCGTACACTTTTCAACAAGGAAGTGTCCTTGACCGTAACGGGGGCTTCAATTATAGTTGGAACGTAGGATTACTATTATGAAGTAGGATTATAAGCATATATTTCATACCAGGTTTTTAAGTAAACATAAAGGTGGCTTGGAACATGTCTGAAAGTATCTATGTGGGTGTCGATTTGGGCGGTACAGCGATTAAAGTAGGCATTTGTAATGAGAACGGACAGCTTTTGCACACATACGAGGGACCAACCGAAACCGATAAAGGTGTAGACGTTGTCATCAGTAATATCGAAAAATATGTGCGGCACATTGTTGAGGAATCTCCTTATGAGTGGGATCAACTCAAGGGTGTCGGTGCGGGCGTTGCAGGTTTTACGAATGTTCGTGATGGTATTATTGTCCTCGCTCCTAATATTGGCTTTCGTGACGTACCAATCCGTGCGCTCCTAGAGAACCGGATTGGCAAGCCTGTGAAAATAGACAATGATGCGAATGTTGCTGCGCTAGGTGAGGCCTGGGCTGGTGCAGGCAAAGGCATCGAAAATTGCGTATGCTATACCCTGGGAACAGGAGTAGGTGGCGGTATTATTATAAACGGTAGAATATACCAAGGTTCTTCAGGCATGGCCGGGGAAATTGGTCATATCAGTGTCGTACCTGATCTGGAGGCAATTCAGTGTGGATGCGGCAAAATGGGTTGCTTGGAAACTGTATCTTCTGCAACAGGCATCATTCGCATGGCCAAGGATGCTGTGGAACGTGGCGATCGGACCTCTCTGGCGCTGGAGGATCACATTGCCGCCAAGGAAGTATTTGATGCTGCTAAAGCCGGGGATGAAGTCGCGCTGCGTATCGTGAACCGGGCTGCCTTTTATTTGGGGAAATCCATGGCAGCGGTTGCCGCTGTGCTTAATCCAGAGTTGTTTATTATAGGCGGCGGTGTTTCTAAAGCAGGCGACTTTTTGTTTGAAGAGATGCGTCGCGTATACGCCAAGCTGGCACCTGAACCGCTTCAAAAAGGTGTATATATCGTACCAGCGGTGTTAGGCAATGACGCGGGTATCGTAGGGGCTGCAGGGTTGCTGCTACGCTCCTGACCACAGGTTACTGATAATACGGGTACTGGCATAGAGCGAAGAAGCAAAAGGAGAGGGAAGTCCATATGACAGATAACCTAAAAAATGCTGCGCCGTGGGCAACGCTCATTATTATTACGGGGATGTCAGGCGCAGGGAAGACCATTGCGGTTCAGAGCCTGGAAGACTTGGGCTTCTTCTGCGTTGATAATTTGCCTCCTGTACTGATTCCCAAATTTGCCGAGTTGATTGAGCAGTCTAATGGTAAAATAGGCAAGGTGGCACTCGTCATTGATTTACGCGGACGAGAATTTTTCACTGCCTTGTCTGAATCGTTGAATTATATTAAAGATCATTTTACGATTCATTGTGAAATTTTATTCTTAAATGCGAATGACGGCGTTCTCGTACAGCGGTATAAGGAAAGCCGCAGACGTCATCCGCTGGCTCCAGATGGCATGCCTTTGGATGGGATTCGGTTGGAGCGCAAGATGTTGGAAGAACTAAAAAGCTCGGCTACACAGGTTATTGACACAAGTGTGATGAAGCCTGCAACTTTAAAGGCAAGGATTATTTCACGATTTTCTCATCTGGAGAGCAGTATGCTTTCCGTGAACATTACTTCTTTTGGCTTCAAGTATGGTATTCCCATTGATGCCGATCTTATATTCGATGTGCGCTTCCTGCCTAATCCCCACTATGTGGACCAACTACGTCCCCACACGGGCCAGGATAGCGATGTATATGATTATGTCATGAAATGGCCCGAAACTCAGGCATTCTTGACCAAGTTGCTGGATATGTTACACTTTTTGATTCCGCAATATCGCAAAGAAGGCAAAAGCCAGGTCATTATCGGCATTGGCTGTACTGGCGGTAAGCATCGTTCTGTTGCAATATCGGAGTATTTAGGAAAAATGCTGGGTGCCAGCGAGACAGAATCTGTTTCTGTTTCGCATCGGGATGCTGATCGGGACCGGCATTAATGAGGTGAAATCATGAAAGAGACCGGATCACAACGGGAGCGCCCACGTATAGTTGTTATGGGCGGCGGAACCGGCTTGTCCGTCATGCTGAGGGGCTTAAAGCAAAAGCCGCTGGATATTACGGCTATTGTTACAGTCGCTGACGATGGCGGAAGCTCCGGGATTTTGCGCAGTGAGCTGCAGATGCCCCCTCCAGGGGATATTCGCAATGTGCTGACTGCCTTGGCTGACGTGGAACCAGTGATGTCAGATATGCTGAAATACCGTTTCGGTGCGGGATCAGGATTGTCAGGCCATAGTCTGGGTAATCTGATTTTAGCGGCGATGACCGATATATCGGGAGATTTTGTAACGGCGGTGCGTGAGCTTAGCCGTGTATTTGCTGTCCGGGGACGTGTGCTGCCAGCAGCCGAGGAAGGCGTTGTGCTAAGCGCCGAAATGGAGGATGGCACGGTGATTACCGGAGAGTCCAAGATCCCGGAAGCGGGCGGACGAATCAAACGCGTCTTTCTTGAACCGACTCACGTGGAGCCGTTGCCTGAGGCTGTAGAGGCCATTAATGAAGCTGATGCGATTTTGATTGGCCCCGGCAGTCTATATACCAGCATATTACCGAATTTGCTTGTACCTAAACTCGCTGAAGCTGTAGTAAAATCAGACGCTATCAAAATATTTGTCTGTAACGTTATGACCCAGCCTGGTGAAACCGATGGCTATACAGTAGGAGACCACCTGCAAGCTATTTTTGAGCATGTAGGGCATCATCTCTTCGACTATGTCATTGTAAATAACGGAGAAATTCCACCCCAAGTACAGGAAATGTATGCCGAGCAGGGAGCCAAGCCAGTTCAAGTAGACATGGGCGAGCTGACCGACCGGGGATATAAAGTGGTGGCAGATACATTAGTTCTGTTCCGCACCTATTTACGGCATGATGCCGACAAATTGAGCCAGCATATTTACCAATTGGTACAAAACTGGATATTAAGAAGGAGGTGAGTCCCTTGTCCTTTGCGGCACAAACGAAAAAAGAGCTTACGATGATTGAAAGCCAGTCCTGCTGTGAGAAAGCGGAACTATCTGCGCTCATACGTATGCTCGGATCCGTACAACTGTCGAATAAAAGGGTGATATTGGACGTGTCCACAGAAAATGCCGCGATTGCAAGGCGGATTTACTCCTTGATCAAGAAGCATTTTCAACTTCATATCGAACTGCTTGTACGGAAAAAAATGCGTTTGAAAAAAAATAATGTGTACATTGTCCGTATTCCTAATGGTGTGCAACAACTGCTAAAGGATCTTTATATCGTCTCAGAAGGTTTCTTGTTCACTGACGGGATTAATCGGGATATTGTTCGGAAAAACTGTTGTAAGAGGGCTTATTTACGGGGCGCTTTTATGGCAGGTGGCTCTGTCAACAATCCTGAAGGATCGTCTTACCACCTTGAAATTTCTTCGATGTATGAGGAGCATTGTCAAGCACTCGTTGATCTTGCGAATGAGTTTCATCTAAATGCTCGCTGTATTGAGCGAAAAAAAGGTTTTATTCTCTACATCAAGGAAGGCGAGAAGATCATTGAGCTGCTTAGCATCATTGGGGCGCATCAAGCCTTGTTCAAATTTGAAGATGTACGTATTATGCGCGATATGCGCAATTCCGTGAATCGTATTGTTAATTGTGAAACGGCTAATTTGAACAAGACAATCGGAGCTGCTGTCCGGCAAATTGAGAATATTAAGTTGCTGGAGAGAGAAGTTGGCTTGGAGACCTTGCCGGATAAACTGCGTGAAGTGGCAGAAGTTCGGCTCGCTCATCCCGATTTGAATTTGAAAGAAGTCGGGGAAATGCTCAAAGGGGTCGTGAGTAAATCGGGTGTAAATCATCGACTTCGCAAAATTGATGAGATGGCTGACAAAATCAGGGGCGAAAATGGCCTGATTCCGTAAAAAGAATGTCGGTGGGGCTTTCAGCCCCGGTTTTTTTAGTTTTTTTTCTAGTGTCTGTCCCGGGTTAATGTTATAATGTGATAAATAAAATGGAGTAAGTAGTGTCCAGATTTATTTGATGAGGGGGTAAGCTGACATGTCAAAACATCCGGTAGTCGTACGCTTGAAAACAGGACTGCACGCCAGACCTGCTGCGTTGTTCGTACAGGAAGCGAATAAATATTCATCCGAGATTTTTGTGGAAAAAGATGACAAAAAGGTTAATGCCAAGAGTATCATGGGTATTATGAGTCTTGCCATCAGTACAGGTACTGAAATCAATATTAGTGCTGAAGGTGCGGATGCCGAACAGGCTGTAAACGCTTTAGTAAGTCTGGTTAGTAAGGTAGAGCTGGAAAATCAATAAACAAAGAATTGCTTGTAATATAGTGTATGCTTAGTGAAAAGCCCCTTTGGGGCTTTTTTTATGTCCAGAATAAAGTCTTCGAACACTCCTCAGTCAACTGTTTTATGTGTAGATTTATTGGATATAGAGACCGTATTAAGTTCAAACTATAAATAATGAAAATCCTCGTGGTCATGCTCTGTTTCGGAAATTTGTACGCTTGGCTGCAACCTTTTTCCGTCTTTTCCGTCTGGAAGGTACAAACATTTACTAGAAAGAGGTTGAATTCAATGAGACTTTGGACAAAAACAGTAGCCACGGCAGTTCTCACAGGAGCCTTAATGGCAGGAGGAGTAGCAGGAGGATTATGGACAGGGGCAGATCGTGCTTATGCTGCGTCAACAGCTTCGACGGTAAACGGTGTTATTAATGTGACTGGAAGCGGGGAAGTATTGGCGAAGCCCGATATTGCTTATCTCTCTATTGGTGTACAATCGGAAGGGAATACGGCAGCCGCTGCTCAAAAAGCCAATGCTACAAAATTGAACAAGGTTACACAACTGCTGAAAGAAAAGTGGAGCATCAGTGCAGATGACATTCAGACCAGCCAGTTTTATGTACAGCCTAACTACACCTATAATGAAAAAGAAGGGCAGAAGCTCAAAGGCTATACTGCCAACCATACACTTTCCGTCAAATACCGCGATTTGGATAAAATAGGTCAGTTGTTGGATGAGGCGACCAAGTCCGGAGCCAATAACGTAGATAATATACGTTTTTCCGTGGAAGATCCTTCGACTTATGAAGAAGAAGCCATTACTAAAGCATTGGGAAGCGCACAATCTAAAGCCAGTGCCGTAGCTAAAGCAGCCAAACGCGGATTAGGTGCTCTTGTGAATGTGACGGTAGATGGCGGAGAAGCACAAGTCTTTACACAACGTGAAAATGCCATGTCAAAATCGCTCTTGGACGTAGCGGGTGGCGGGACAGAGATACAATCGGGGCAAGTAACAGTGAATGTTCAGGTGTCGGCTCAATACGAAATGAACTAATATAGATCATCAAACGAAGCCACAAGCGGCCTGCATCATGCGCAGGCTGGCTTGCTGGCTTTTTTTGGATACCGAAACCTTTTTGTAATGAGTCTGTCATAGCTAAGGGTTATTAGGTGTACAGATTGAAATCGGGGAGTGTACAGATTGTAAACTACGTACAATGGGGTATAGATATAATAAGAAAAGTGATTATCTACACATAGACAATACAGAAATAATAACAGGAGGAATACTTAATATGAGTAAGCATACGAAAAAATGGGGTTCAGCACTGCTGGCAGCAGGGATTTTAGCAGGAGTCGCAGCTGTTCCCGTTTCCTATATCCAGGCAGCATCGACCCAACAGCAGCAAACGGCAACACAGCAACCAGGAATCACCATCCAATGGAATGGTAAAACGTTGCCCGCTAAAGGTGTTCAAGTGAACGGGAGTACAATGATTCCGGTGGCCGCACTGCGTGACAGCTTGGGGATTCCGGTAAGCTATGATGCGAAAGCAACGACATATACCGTAGGTAGCGGGTACAATAGACTTTACATTATGGCTTCTTCCTCGGATGCCTACGTCAACGTCAATGGAATCAATACACGTAGTATGGATGCCAAACAGATCGCTGGGAAGCTATACATTCCTATGAGTCTGCTGAAAGATTATCTAGGCATAGATGCTCAATGGAACGCAGCTCAGAAAACAGTAACGCTGAGTAAAAGCCAGCTAAACCCGATCACAGTTGCGTCTCAAACACTACCAGCTTCGAGTAATGCGAAGGTATCCTACAAGATTAAGTATCCGCAAATCAGCGGCAGCCAGCTGAATCCTGAGGCAGAGCAGGCCATTAACCATGTGCTTAAAAAGCGTGCAGAGAGTATATTGGCAGCAGGCAAAAAGATAATGGCTGAGGGAGGGGCTACAACAGAAAGACCGTATGAGTTCGGAAATGATTTTGCGATTGCCTATAACAAAGATGGTATTCTGAGTGTGATTATGCAGGATTACTCGTATATGGGTGGCGCACATGGAATGACGGTACGTAAAGGATATACGTTCTCGCTCGCTGATGGTAAACTGCTGCAGTTGTCTGACGTATTGAAGGCGAATCCGAATTACAAAAAGTTCCTCAATGCTGATTTGAAGAAAAAAATCGATGCGCTTCAGGCTGGTGAAGGATTCGGCAAATTTAAAGAGCTGGCGGCAGATCAGAATTTTTATGTGACGAACAGTGGGGTAACAATCGTGTTTGATTTGTATGATTATGCACCATACGCGTATGGAATTCCAGAGTTTACCTACTCGTTCGGTCAACTGCTGCCTCAAGGCGGAAAGCCTTTTGCGGGACAGATTTAATAGTAGAAATGAGTAGGTTGGACTGTCTATACTCTAAGAAACAATAAAGCAAAAAAGCTGCCTACCGGATAATAACATCCGGAGCAGCTTTTTCATTTACCAGCTATCGAGAGGCAAATTTCTTCTCTTATACACCTTCTGGAGAGGAGCTAGTTAGCACTTTATCAATAATACCGTATTCTTTGGCATCATCAGCAGACATGAAGTAGTCACGGTCTGTATCTTTTTCAATACGTTCCAGTGGTTGGCCTGTGCGATCTGCGAGAATGCGGTTCAGTTTATCACGCATTTTCAGAATGCGGCGTGCGCGGATTTCGATATCCGTTGCCTGGCCTTGTGCACCACCCAGAGGTTGGTGAATCATAATTTCACTGTTTGGCAAAGCGAAACGTTTACCTTTGGCGCCTGCATTCAGCAAGAACGCGCCCATGGAAGCCGCCATACCTACACAAATCGTAGATACATCAGGTTTAATGTATTGCATCGTATCAAAAATGGCCATACCCGCTGTAATGGAACCGCCAGGACTGTTAATATACAAGTGAATATCTTTTTCAGGATCTTCGGCAGCCAAAAACAGCATTTGCGCAATTATAGAGTTGGCTACAACGTCATTGACGTCCGAGCCTAACAAAATAATGCGATCCTTTAACAGTCTGGAATAAATGTCATAGGCGCGTTCGCCGCGGTTACTTTGTTCTACTACCATAGGAACATAGCTCACGTCAAAAAACCTCCCTTAAATATCGTTAGTGGATTTTGGTGGACATGCCGATTACACGTCCCTTATTTATAAACTGTTACCGTATTAACCACATGATAAACAATTTCAAACAAAAAGTCAAAGAAAGTCAAACTAATGATTTTAAAAAAAGAGCCCTCAGCGCTCTTATTGGTTAAAACATTATATAGAAGCATTTAAGCGTTCATTTAAAATGGCGCGCCCGCGAGGAATCGAACCTCGATCTCAGGCTCCGGAGGCCTACGTCATATCCGTTGGACCACGGGCGCATAGTTGAATCAATGCAAACAACTAACTAATTAAACAGCTAATTGGAAACAAAGATGATTATATGATATACAGCAGTGAATTGCAAGCTTTTATTAAATGCGCATATTCAGACAAATGGTTGAGAAATATAGGTTCAGATAGACTTGCATGTAGAGCAAATATTGGTTAAGATATACGTGGGACTTAAAAAGTTATCCCGGGACGTTTTAAGACCAGTTAGAGATAGAGCATTAGAGACAGAACTTAGAAGTGTGCGGGAGTGGAAAGCATGCGAAAGATATTAGAAATACAGAAGCAGCTTCTGCCCGACCTCATGGATGTTTTGAAAAAAAGGTACACGATCCTGCATCAGATTATGCTGTCCGATGTTGTTGGACGCAGAACACTGGCAGCTTCACTGAACATGACCGAGCGCGTGTTGCGCGCCGAAACCGATCTTCTTAAAGCTCAGGGGTTAATTGAGATTGAGAGTGTAGGCATGAAGGTGAGCAAAGCAGGACTGGATCTGCTGGAACAGCTGGAGCCGATTGCGAACAACTTGTTCGGCCTGTCCCAATTGGAGGACCAGATTCGTCAAGCCTATGGTTTGAGGAAGGTGGTTGTCGTTCCAGGGGATTCGGATGTTTCTCCGTTAACAAAGCAGGAGCTGGGGCGCGCTGGAGCAAAAGCGTTGCTAAGTGTTATGGACGACGAGGATGTGGTCGCTGTAACAGGTGGCACGACGATTGCAGACGTGGCGGAACAACTGGCATTACCTTCTAATGGCCCCCTTAAGGGTGGGTGGTTTGTACCGGCACGCGGGGGTTTGGGAGAAAGCATGGAAATGCAGGCCAACACAATTGCTTCCACGATGGCTCGCAAGGTCGGCGCTCAATACCGTCTGCTCCATGTACCGGATTTGCTCAGCAATCATGCTTACAACTCCTTGCTTGAAGATACGAACATTCAGGATATATTGAGCCTGATTCGCGAGAGTCGTATCATCATTCACGGGATAGGCAACGCCATAGCGATGGCACATAGACGTAAACTTGATCCCGAAACCTTTGCTCAGATCAGCAGTGAAGGGGCGGTAGCCGAATCGTTTGGTTATTATTTTAACGAAGATGGCGTCGTTGTTCACAGAATGCTGACGCTTGGACTCCGATTGGAGGACATTAGGCGTACCGATACGGTTCTAGGTGTAGCTGGAGGCAAGAACAAGGCTGCCGCTATTCATGCGGTACTGCGTTTCGGACAAGAAGACATTCTAGTCACCGACGAAGGCGCTGCTGTTGAGATTGTAAGTCGTTATTTAAATGATTAATATAGGATTTATGAATCGTGTTGTCTTGACGGGCTTTCGGGTCTGTCTTGAATATATAAAACTAAACTAAACGAACTTTGGGAGGAACTCACTCATGACAGTTAAAGTTGGTATTAATGGTTTCGGACGTATTGGACGCCTTGCTTTCCGTCGGATTCAAAACGTGGAAGGTATTGAAGTAGTAGCAATCAATGACTTGACAGATTCCAAAATGTTGGCACATTTGTTGAAATATGATACAACACAAGGTACTTTCCAAGGAGAAGTAGAAGTACATGACGGCTTCTTCAAAGTAAACGGTAAAGAAGTTAAAGTTTTGGCTAACCGCAACCCTGAAGAACTGCCTTGGGGAGACCTGGGTGTAGACATCGTTCTGGAATGCACAGGTTTCTTCACAACCAAAGAAGCTGCTGAGAAACATTTGAAAGGCGGCGCTAAAAAAGTTGTTATCTCCGCTCCAGCTACTGGCGACATGAAAACTGTCGTTTATAACGTAAACCATGAAATTCTGGACGGTACTGAAACTGTAATCTCCGGTGCTTCTTGCACAACAAACTGCCTGGCTCCTATGGCTAAAACACTGCAAGACAAATTCGGTATCATCGAAGGTTTGATGACTACAATTCACGCTTACACTGGCGACCAAAACACTTTGGATGCTCCACATGCTAAAGGTGACTTCCGTCGTGCTCGCGCAGCAGCAGAAAACATCATTCCTAACACAACTGGTGCTGCAAAAGCCATCGGTCTGGTAATTCCTGAACTGAAAGGTAAACTGGATGGCGCGGCTCAACGTGTTCCAGTAGCAACTGGTTCCCTGACTGAGCTGGTAACAGTTCTGGAGAAAAACGTAACTGCTGAAGAAATCAACGCAGCGATGAAAGAAGCTTCCGATCCTGATACTTTTGGATACACTGAAGATCAAATCGTTTCTTCCGACATCAAAGGTATCACTTTCGGTTCTTTGTTTGATGCAACTCAAACTAAAGTTCTGACTGTTGGCGACAAACAACTGGTGAAAACTGTAGCTTGGTATGACAACGAAATGTCCTACACTGCACAATTGATCCGCACGTTGGAATACTTCGCAAAACTGGCTAAATAAGAACAGTCTTATTGAGCAATAACATAGAGCGGAAACAGGTTATTGTTTCCGCTCTTTATATATCAAAATGTGCCTTAAATTCCTGTTTCGTAAAATTATAAGGGTGCGGAGGAATATGGAGATGAACAAAAAGAGCGTACGTGATATAGAACTGAATGGAAAACGGGTGTTTGTTCGTGTAGATTTTAACGTTCCGGTTGAGGACGGTAAAATTACGGATGACAAGCGTATTCGTGAAACCTTGCCAACCATTAACTACCTGATTGAAAAAGGTGCAAAAGTTATTTTGGCGAGTCACTTTGGACGTCCAAAAGGTCAGGTTGTTGAATCCATGCGTCTGACTCCTGTTGGCGTACGTTTGTCTGAACTGCTGAAAAAGCCAGTAGTTAAAGTGGACGAAGCGGTAGGCGAAGCTGTTAAAGCGAAAGTGGCTGAACTGCAAAACGGCGACGTGCTGTTGCTTGAAAATGTACGTTTCTATGCAGGAGAAGAAAAGAATGATCCTGAGTTGGCGAAGCAATTTGCTGAATTGGCTGACGTTTTCGTGAATGACGCATTCGGCGCAGCACACCGTGCTCATGCTTCCACAGAAGGTATCGCTCATATTCTTCCGGCTGTTTCCGGCTTGCTGATGGAAAGAGAATTGTCTGTTATTGGTAAAGCTCTGTCGAATCCAGACCGTCCTTTTACAGCCATTATCGGCGGTTCCAAAGTAAAAGACAAAATCGACGTGATCGACAACCTGCTGAACATTGCAGATAACGTAATCATTGGTGGCGGTTTGACTTATACATTCTTCAAAGCTCAAGGTCATGAAGTGGGTCAATCTTTGCTGGATGAATCCAAACTGGACGTAGCTCTTGGTTTTATCGAAAAAGCGAAGAAACTCGGCAAAAACTTCTATCTTCCGGTTGATATTGTTGTATCTGACGATTTCAGCGCTACGGCGAACACAGACATTGTGGATATCGACGGCATTCCTGCAGCTTGGGAAGGCGTGGACATCGGACCGAAAACACGTAAAATTTATGCAGATGTGATCAAAAACTCCAAACTGGTTGTATGGAACGGACCAATGGGCGTATTTGAAATCGAGCCTTTCGCTGGTGGTACTCGTGAAGTAGCGGAAGCTTGCGCAACAACTGAAGCATACACCATCATTGGTGGCGGTGATTCTGCGGCTGCGGCTGAAAAATTCCACTTGGCTGACAAGATGGATCATATTTCTACTGGCGGCGGCGCATCTCTGGAATTTATGGAAGGCAAAGCACTTCCGGGTGTTGTTGCACTGAACGATAAATAATCAAACGCACTATGCGTGAATAAAGCTTTAGGGCACCTAATAGTTAGGAGTTGAAACCATTGAGAACACCGATTATCGCGGGTAACTGGAAGATGTTTAAAACCGTACCAGAAGCTAAAACTTTCATCGAAGAGATCAAAGGCAAAGCAGAGGTTGCAGGAGTGGAAAGCGTAATTTGCGCACCATTTACGAATCTTCCTGCTCTGGTTGAAGCAGTAAAAGGCACGTCTATTAAAATTGGCGCACAAAACCTGCACTTTGCAGAAGATGGCGCATTTACAGGTGAAATTAGCGGTGGAATGCTGAAAGACCTCGGCGTACACTACGTTGTGATCGGACACTCCGAACGTCGTGAATATTTTAATGAAACAGACGAAACGGTGAACAAAAAGGTTCATGCGGCATTCCGTCATGACCTGACTCCAATCGTATGTGTAGGAGAAAAGCTGGAAGATCGTGAAGCTGGACAAACCAAAGAGGTTGTAAAAGTGCAAACTGTAGCAGCTTTTGCTGGTTTGGCTAAGGATCAGGCTGCACAAGTAGTTGTTGCTTATGAGCCAATCTGGGCCATCGGAACAGGCAAATCCTCCACTTCGCAGGATGCGAATGAAGTGATTTCCTATATCCGCAGTCTGATTAAAGAGCTGTATGATGAAAATACAGCGAATGCTGTACGTATTCAGTATGGTGGCAGTGTAAAACCTGAAAATGTTACTGAGTACCTGGGTCAAAGCGATATCGACGGCGCGCTCGTGGGCGGTGCCAGTCTTCAACCGGCGTCGTACATCGCGCTTGTTGAGGGGGCGAAGTAAGATGACAGCACCAAAACCGGTAGCTTTAATTATTATGGACGGGTTCGGACTGCGTGACACCGTGGAAGGCAATGCGGTTGCACAGGCCAACAAACCGAATTACGACCGGTATTTACAACAGTATCCTCATACAACGCTGACGGCTTCTGGCGAAGCAGTAGGTTTGCCGGAAGGACAAATGGGTAACTCTGAAGTAGGTCACTTGAACATCGGCGCAGGCCGAATCGTATATCAAGACTTGACTCGTATTTCGAAGTCCATCCGTGAAGGTGAGTTCTACGACAATGAAACACTGGTTAAAGCAGTGCAACATGCCAAGAAGAACAACACGAAACTTCACCTGTACGGACTTCTGTCCGACGGCGGCGTGCATAGCCATATCAGCCATCTGTTCGCTATGCTGGACTTGGCGAAAAAAGAAGGCCTAACAGAAGTGTACATTCATGCTTTCATGGATGGACGCGACGTTATGCCAGACAGCGGCGTAGGCTTCATGCAGCAGCTGATCGCTAAAATTCAAGAAGTGGGCGTAGGTAAAATTGCGACTGTACAAGGACGCTATTATGCTATGGACCGCGACAAACGTTGGGAACGTGTAGAGAAATCTTACCGTGCAATCGTATACGGAGAAGGCCCACAATACACAGATCCAATGGAAGCATTGAAAGAATCGTATGAAAAATCAGTGTTCGACGAATTTGTGGAGCCAACTGTTATTGTGAAGGCTGACGGAAGTCCTGTAGGGCTGGTCGAAAGCAATGACTCTGTTATCTTCCTCAATTTCCGTCCTGACCGTGCGATTCAACTGTCTCAGGTATTTACAAACGCGGACTTCCGTGGTTTTGACCGTGGCCCGAAATGGCCTACAGGTTTGCACTTTGTTTGCCTGACGTTGTTCAGCGAAACGGTTGAAGGCTTTGTAGCTTACGAACCGAAAAACCTGGATAACACGTTTGGTGAAGTGTTGGTTCAAAACAACAAGAAGCAATTGCGTATTGCTGAGACTGAAAAATATCCGCACGTTACATTCTTTTTCAGTGGCGGACGTGATGTGGAGCTTCCTGGCGAAACTCGTATTTTGATCAATTCGCCTAAAGTGGCTACATATGACTTGCAGCCGGAAATGAGTGCGTATGAAGTAGCGGATGCTGCTGTTAAGGAAATCGAAGCCGACAAGCATGATGCGATTATCCTGAACTTTGCCAATCCGGATATGGTTGGACACTCCGGTATGCTGGAGCCAACAATTAAGGCGGTAGAGACGACGGATGAATGTGTTGGACGTGTTGTAGATGCGGTTAAAGCCAAAGGCGGCGTGGTTATTATCATTGCCGATCATGGTAATGCGGATATGGAAATTGATGAGCAGGGACGTCCGTTCACAGCTCACACAACGAATCCGGTTCCGTTCATTTTGACTGACGAGAATATCGTTTTGCGTGAGCATGGAATACTGGCTGACGTAGCTCCAACGCTTCTGGATTTGATGCAACTTCCGCAACCTGCGGAAATGACAGGAAAATCTATGATTGCATCCCGCAAGTAAGCTTGATTTAATAAGTATAGGCTTGACCAATAAATCATGATTCACAAAGGAGATTAAGTACAAATGACTATTATTTCTGACGTGTACGCTCGCGAAGTCCTCGACTCCCGTGGTAACCCTACGGTTGAAGTTGAAGTATATCTGGAATCCGGTGCTATCGGTAGTGCTATCGTTCCTTCCGGTGCCTCCACAGGCGCTCACGAAGCTGTAGAGCTTCGTGATAACGACAAATCCCGTTACCTGGGTAAAGGCGTTCTGCAAGCTGTTAAAAACGTGAACGAAATTATTGCTCCTGAAGTAATCGGCTTGGATGCTGTGAACCAAGTAGAAATCGACACGCTGATGATCAAATTGGATGGTACACATAACAAAGGTAAATTGGGTGCAAACGCAATTCTGGCTGTATCCATGGCTGTAGCTCGCGCTGCTGCTGAAGCTCTGGGCTTGCCACTGTACACTTACCTGGGCGGATTCAATGCTAAACAATTGCCAGTACCAATGATGAATATCGTTAACGGTGGCGCTCATGCCGACAATAACGTTGACGTACAAGAGTTCATGGTTCTGCCTGTAGGCGCTCCTACATTCAAAGAAGCTCTGCGTGTAGGCGCAGAAATCTTCCACAACCTGAAATCCGTACTGAACTCCAAAGGTTTGAACACAGCTGTTGGTGATGAAGGTGGTTTTGCTCCTAACTTCAAATCTAACGAAGAAGCTCTGTCCACTATTATCGAAGCGATCGAAAAAGCTGGTTACAAACCAGGCGTTGACGTATTCCTCGGTATGGACGTTGCCTCCACTGAGTTCTTCAAAGATGGAAAATACACTTTGGAAGGCGAAGGCAAATCCTTCACTTCTGCTGAGTTCGTTGACCTGCTTGCTTCTTGGGTTGATAAATACCCAATCATCACTATTGAAGATGGTTGCTCCGAAGATGACTGGGAAGGTTGGAAATTGCTCACTGAAAAATTGGGCAACAAAATCCAATTGGTTGGTGACGACCTGTTCGTAACAAACACAGAGCGTCTGGCTAAAGGTATCGATGAAAACATCGGTAACTCTATCCTGATCAAAGTAAACCAAATCGGTACGTTGACTGAAACATTCGATGCTATCGAATTGGCTAAACGTGCAGGATACACAGCTGTTATCTCTCACCGTTCCGGTGAATCCGAAGATAGCACAATCGCTGATATCGCTGTTGCAACAAATGCAGGCCAAATTAAAACAGGTGCTCCTTCCCGTACTGACCGTATTGCGAAGTACAACCAATTGCTCCGCATTGAGGATCAACTGGGTGAACTGGCTCAATACCACGGCCTGAAATCTTTCTACAACCTGAAAAAATAATATTGCGCAGAAATGCTGATGGTGTCTCTGACCCATGGTTCATGATCATGAAGTCTGAACGCTCAAAGCTTTTACGCATGAATAAAACAGGCCTACTCGCTACTGCGAGCAGGTCTGTTTTTTGTTATTATGGATGTGTGAGTAACTTGCTATAGCAGTTGTTATCTACTGGAAGCTGTGGTAGAATAAAAATAGTGTTTTGCGTTAATTTCCGGCTATTTATAACATGATATGTACATGTTTTCATAAAAGAGGCTGTGTTGTTTTGCAAAACAGATGTATAAGCTCAGGAGGTGGGATTTTTCATGGAAATCTTTTTGAAAGTGCTGCTCGTTGTGTTCTCGATTGCTGTTATTGCGGTTGTTTTACTGCAAAAGGGGAAAAGCGCAGGTTTGTCCGGTGCCATCTCTGGCGGTGCTGAGCATCTGTTCGGCAAGACAAAAGCTCGCGGTATGGATTTGATTTTACAACGCGCAACTGCTGTTTTGGGTGCGGGCTTTATGATCGTTTCTGTTTTAGTTGCATTTTTTGCAAAATAAGATAAATATGTACCTTAAGCCTTCGTTTCGCGGGAAACGGGGGCTTTTTTTAGATTTTGGACAGGCAGGGATGCCGTCGATTAAATTCGTGTATACTAGGGTATGTGTATACTAAGAGCCTTGTATCAGGAACAAGATACATGCGAATTTATTACTGAAAATTAAAGGTCACCCGAGGTGGACAATATTATGATAACAGAGCAACAACTACTTGATTTTATGCGCGAGACCGCATACAAGCCCATGACTTATCAGGAGCTGGAGCAGCACTTTGATATTAAGGATGCGGAGGATTTTCGAGAATTTCTCAAGTTCTTGAATGTCTTGGAGGAAGAGGGGAAAATCCTGCTGACCAGCACAAACCGTTATGGCGTGCCAGAACGGATGGATTTGCAGCGTGGGCGTTTGCAGGCTCATGCCAAGGGATTTGCTTTTCTGATTCCAGAGGACCGGGAGCACCCGGATGTATATATTCATGCCAACGACTTAAAGAGTGCGATGAATGGAGATACAGTACTGGTAAGAGTATCCTCGAAGGGACCTGCGGGCGGCCGATTAGAAGGTGAAGTAGTGCGGATCGTGAAGCGCGCGGTGCTTCAAGTAGTAGGCGTGTTTCAGAACCACGAAGCATATGGTTTCGTTTTGCCGGATGATAAGCGCATTAACCGGGATATTTTCATTCCAAAAACAAGCTTCAATGGAGCTGTAAACGGTCAAAAGGTCGTTGTACGAATTGTGAGCTATCCAGAAGGACGGGCAGCGGCAGAAGGCGAAGTGTTGGAAGTTTTGGGTCATAAGGACGATCCGGGCGTCGACATTTTGTCAGTTATTCGCAAGCATCAGCTTCCGGAAGCTTTTCCAGATGAAGTGACAGAGGAAGCGGAGAAGGCTCCCGACGCGATTACGGAAGAAGAGATTGTACGTCAGGGACGGCGCGATTTGCGTGATAAGATCATTGTTACCATTGATGGCGAGGATGCCAAAGATCTGGATGATGCTGTCAATGTAGAACGCTTGCCGAACGGAAACTACCGTCTGGGCGTTCATATTGCCGACGTAGGGTATTATGTGCGTGAGAACTCCAAGCTGGATCAGGAAGCATATAATCGCGGTTGTAGTGTGTATTTGGTAGACCGTGTCATTCCTATGCTTCCGCATCGACTTTCGAACGGAATATGTTCTTTGAATCCACAGGTGGATCGACTGACTTTATCCTGTGAGATGGAATTCAATGAGCATATGAAGGTTGTAAAGCATGATATTTTCACCAGTGTGATTAAAACGAAGGAACGAATGACGTACGCTAACGTTCGCAAAATCCTCGAAGAGGAAGATGCTGAACTGATGGAACGGTACAAGGATCTCGTTGATGTATTCGGCACGATGAAGGAATTGGCATTGAAGTTGCGTGCTAATCGAATGCGCCGAGGTGCAGTTGATTTTGATTTTGATGAAGCCAAAGTGATTGTGGATGATGAAGGCAAAGCTGTCGATATTGTGAAGAGGGATCGTACGATAGCTGAACAAATTATTGAAGAGTTTATGTTGGCGGCCAATGAAACGGTAGCCGAACATTTCCATTGGCTCAAAGTACCTTTCTTGTACCGGATTCATGAGGACCCAGATCCAGAGAAGCTGCAAAACTTTATGGCTTTCGCAGCTAATTTTGGGCATCAAATCAAAGGTAGAGGGAATTCTATTCATCCGCGTGCACTGCAAACGTTGTTGGAAGATATTCAGGGTACGAAGGAGCAAACGGTGCTTAGCACGATGATGCTGCGTTCGATGAAGCAGGCAAAGTATGATGCGGAGTCGACAGGTCATTTTGGACTAGCAGCGGAATATTACTCTCATTTTACATCGCCGATTCGTCGTTACCCTGACTTGGTGATTCACCGTGTCATTCGTGAGGTATTGGAGAATGGCGGGGCTTTAACACCCGAGCGTCAGGAATATTTGACTGCACGTATGCCTGATATTGCACAGCAGTCTTCCGAGCGTGAACGCGTGGCTGTGGATGCAGAGCGTGATACAGAGCAGATGAAAAAGGCTGAATACATGCTGGATAAGGTCGGCGAGGAATTCGAGGGAATAATCAGCAGTGTAACCAGCTTTGGGATGTTCATTGAGCTCGACAATACAGTGGAGGGCCTGACACGTCTGAGTGCGCTTACGGACGACTATTATCATTTTGACGAGCAGCATATGGCGTTGATTGGCGAACGCACCTCCAAAGTGTTCCGCATTGGGGATGAGGTTAAGGTTCGGGTCGCGCGTGTGAACATGGAAGATTACACAATTGATTTTGAACTTGTCGATATGAAGCAACGGCAACGCCGTGAACGGACGGGCGGTACAGGACAGGGCGGAGACTTTGCGCGTGGTGAGAGCCGTGGTAAAGGCAAAGGCCGAGAAGGGCGTGACCGCAAGAACGGCAAGGACAAGACTGGCAAAGAGCGTAAAGGCAGTCGTGATGTTACCGGGAAGCCAAAAGAAGCTGGCGCTGGTAACGGAGGGATTAGCACCGCAGGTCGTTCAGGGCGCGGCGGTGGAAACGGAGCAGGAGCTGGTTCAGCTAGCAGTTTCGGCTTTGGCAGTGGCAAGGGCGGGTATAACTCGCCAGCATCCGGGGCAAGCAAGAGACGGAAGAAGACGTCTGCCAGCGGTATTTTCATCGGCGGAGCAGCTACACCAGGAAGTGATGCCAGACCAAACGGTGAAGGCGCAGCACGACGCAAGCGGAAGAATAAGGGCGGAAGTGGCGGCAATAGCACCGCAGGCTTTGTGCGGAAAAAGAAGAAGTAGGAAGTTAACTTCCTTGCTAGAAGGCAGGAGTCTTCTTTCGTGGCAGGGTATGAAGCTGATCCTGCGACTTAGGTATAAAGCGGTTTCTGTCTGCAGTAACGGATAGAAGCCGCTTTGTTTTAAGTGTGATGTTAGTGTTAGTTAGAAATGTAGAAGGCTTGACCTTTCTTGCTTTTACCATCTGAAATTTGTTACAATATATTTCTAGGTGGCTCTTTGTAGCCGGATTTTGATGCCTCGATTTCAAGAGTAAATTACGTTATTCATAAGGAGTGGTATTCATGGGTAAGAAGGCAGACGGGAAAGTGCTCGCCCAGAACAAAAAAGCTTCCCATGACTATTTTATTGAGGACACCTACGAGGCGGGCATGGTGCTAACGGGAACAGAAATTAAGTCTCTACGAAATGGTCGTTCCAATATAAGTGATGCATTTGCTACGATCCGTAATGGCGAAATTCATATTCACAATATGCATATCAGTCCTTTTGAGCAAGGTAATCGTAATAATCCTACCGATCCGACGCGTACGCGTAAGCTGCTGTTGCATAAAGAGCAGATTCGCAAGCTTATTGGATTGTCTAAACAGGAAGGCTACACGATTGTACCGCTCAAGATTTATGTTCGCAATGGTTATGCCAAGCTTTTGCTCGGACTGGGTAGAGGTAAAAAGCAGTATGATAAACGTGATGCTGCCGCTAAACGCGATGCACAACGTGATATCCAACGTGCTTTACGTGAGAAGCAGAAAATTGCGAGATAAGTTATTGTATTATTGGTTATGGTACAAATTACGTGGAGAAGTTACTTGTTCCTGTAATGGTGCTATTTTATAAGGCTTAAATGGCTTCATTTCGTTTCGTAATGACCTGTAATATGGTATACTAACGAAGTAGTCAATTTTAAAGCTTTTAACTTTGTTCGAGTGTTGAATCTTAGAATTCAGCTTTTGATATTATGCATGCTTATGCTCCGGTATTTCCGGATTTATCCGTGGAGCCCTTTTATAATAAGGGGGCGTTTATGGATTCGACGGGGATAGTTCGAGCATGGGTAGCGGGTAGTGGGGACGCGTCCGCTTCATCAACGCTAAAGCCTATTAAACGGCAAACAACAAAACAACTACGCTTTCGCAGCCTAAGAAACTGTGTGCGTGCTTCTACCCAGCATCGTCCATGTGACTGGGATAGGGGCTAACAAATAGTGGAATACGCTGTCTCATCTCCGCCTGGGGTGAGCTGAAGAAGATAATCAGGCTGACCCAACGTATAGCCGGTTACGGGGCGATACTCGGGTGACATCAAAACTGTGACTACACCCGTAGAAGCTTATGTGTCGTTATCTTCGGACAGGGGTTCGACTCCCCTCGCCTCCATTTGAGTAAGACAAGAAAGCCATCAGCCAGTGATTCTGGTTGGTGGCTTTTTATTATGGCTCTAGTAATTGAGTTGAAAGGTTTTACACAACTTGTAGCTTAAAGGTGTTTCTAAGTGTTCTGGCTGCTTTTCTTTTCGAAAAACTGTTGACAAGAATAAAAAAGTATTATATCTTTATATCAAGATAAATAAATTAAAGATAAAAGTATCCAGCAAACTTTAAATAGGGAGGTATATACATGATCACCATTTTAGAAAGAATTAATCAGCTCGCAAAAAAAGCAAAAGAAGTTGGGTTGACTGAAATTGAAAAAACGGAACAAACGGATCTTCGCAAAGAATACCTTCAAATCTTTCGGGGTTCTGTACAGAGCATTCTTTTGAATGCTACGATTTATGATCCGAATGGAGATGACGTTACTCCTGAAAAACTTAGAAAAGAACAGGCACGAATCGCTAAACAATAGATTTAATTTTATCTAATATCTCTAATTTTATAATCTTTAAATAAATATAACATGGAGGATGATTTTTATGTTGGCAAGTGGATTGTTACTGATACGTTTGGTGGTTGGATTGTTATTGGTGGGGCACGGAGCGCAGAAGCTTTTTGGCTGGTTTGGCGGTTACGGCCCAAAAGGTACCGGCGGTTGGATGGAATCGATCGGCATTAAGCCCGGGGTGTTCATGGCAGTGGCTGCTGGGTTGATGGAATTGTTGGGAGGAGCTCTATTTACTGTAGGATTGCTCACTCCACTGGCTGCATTGTTGATTACGGCGACTATGCTCGGAGCAATTTTCAAAGTACATGGCCCAAACGGGATCTGGGCCACAGCTAATGGCTATGAATATCCACTAGTTCTTATTGCAGTCGTAATCGGTATTGCGTTGACAGGGGCAGGTTCATATTCCATCGATGCATTACTTAGATAAAATAGGGTGTTTAGGTAGGCCATTAAAAATCATCAACAACAAAAAATAAAGGTTCCTACGATTAAAGGAGGGTTTCATATGTCACTTCAAACTACAGGTATCCATCATATTACAGCTTTTGCCGGTAATCCGCAGGAAAATGTCGACTTCTATGCCGGCGTCCTGGGACTTCGGTTGGTGAAGAAAACGATCAACTTCGATGCTCCTGAGGTTTACCACTTGTACTTTGGCAACGAGGCAGGAAGTCCTGGAACGATCATTACTTTTTTCCCTGCACCAGGAACTCCCAAAGGGCGAATCGGAGGTGGCCAGGTGGGCATAACCTCGTATGTGGTACCCCCAGGTTCACTTGATTTTTGGCAGCATCGTTTGCAAAGCTTTGATATTCAAGTTACGAAAACGAGCCGTTTTGCTGAACAATATCTTCAGTTTGGGGATAATGAGGGCTTACGCCTTGAGCTTGTCGAGCGTGAAGCGGGAGCGAATAGTACTTGGTCTTATGGCGGCATTTCGGCTGATAAAGCAATTAAGGGGTTTGGAGGTGCCGTGCTATTTAGCGTCAACCCACAGAGAACGATGGATGCATTGGAGAGCATACTCGGATTTACGAAAATTGCTGAAGACGCCGAATATGCGCGTTATCAGTCCGTAGGAGAAATCGGCAACATCGTAGATGTTCCGCTCGCCAAAATGGGTCTAGGCTTTGATGGAGCAGGCACGGTACATCACATTGCATGGCGTGCAAAAGATTTCGAACAACATGAAGAATGGAGAAGCGCAGTCCAGCATTATGGATACCAACCGACTCCAATCATAGACCGCCAATATTTTAATGCGATATATTTCAGAGAAGCGGGCGGCATCCTATTTGAAATAGCTACTGATCCACCGGGATTTGCTAACAATGAACCTGTTGAATCTTTGGGACAGAAATTAATGCTGCCAGAGTGGTATGAACCGCAGCGGGCTCAAATCGAGGCGAATCTGCATCCTATTAAAGTGAGAACATTAACTGGAAAACAACAGTAAGCGAAAAGGCTGCTGTTTTGCCCTAAAGATGAATATCAGCACGATTAAACCCACTTTGACAAAATTGATCATAGTGGGTTTTCATTATGCACTTGGTATGGACTATAACATAGGGATGAACGTCTGATCACGCTAGGCAGATAGGGATATATATTTAATAGCTATTTTTCAACGCATCTAATTTTAGAGTGCTCCAGATGGACCTCTCCCCAATCATACATACTGCGCAATATGGGGACGAAATTTGCTCCGTGGGCTGTTAGCGAGTATTCAACCCGGGGAGGAATTTCTCTGAATATTTCGCGATGCACAAACCCGTCTTCTTCTAATTCTCTTAGCTGCTTGGTTAACATCGCTTGTGTGATATCAGGAAAGGCACGTTTAATTTCACCAAATCTTTTGGTACCACGAGACAGGAACCACAAAATCACTATTTTCCATTTGCCGCCAATGATTTTCTGAACCTTTGTTAAGGGGCAATCTGTAAAATAATTCAGATTTTCACTCATTTGTTCGATCTCCTCATCGTTTGTATTCCAGAAAGTCCTATGAAATCAATTAGTATCATTTTTGATAGTATATACTATAAATATGCCTACTTGTTGTTTCGAAACCATTGGCTTAACATTACATTAGCATCAAGGCTTTGACAAGCCATATGAAAACATTCCGGGGGCGAAGAAGATGAACATTAATATTTTATACGGTCACCCTTATGCTAAGAGCTTTAACAAAGCGATTCTGGAGCAGGTGATCGCTCATCTAAACGTACGAGGGGCAAATGTTAAGGTAAAAGATTTAATTCAAATGTCATTTAATCCGACGGTAGGCTTAAAGGATCTAGAGGCTAAGGTCACTAACGTATTGCCAGAGGAGATCGTAAAAGAACAGGAGGATTTATTGTGGGCAGATGCCTTGATTATTATTTCACCGGTATGGTGGGGCGGATTTCCCGCTGTTATTAAAGGATATATAGATAGAGTGTTCACAACAGGACTCATACGCTCTTCTGATGGTGTGTATGGGCTTGAGGGCAAGAGAGCCTACTCGATTTTTACAACAGGATCTTCAGAAGACTATATTCGCGTATCACGTCAGAAAGATATGCTCTACGCGGCCAACGATAATTTGTTTGGGTTCGCCAAGTTTTCGGATGCTGAGATTAAGCTTCTTTACTCGGTGCCGCTTGTAACCTTGGAGGAACGAAAGGAAATGCTACTGGAGGTCAATCAATTTGTTGATCGTATTTTTGATATGAGACCGGGAGAGGGAGGCAGTACGAGGGATAGCCTTTCTCTTCAAGCTTTGGAGCATGATTTGGCTAGCCATTAAGATTATGTAAACTGAAGGATGTTACTTTGGACAAATGAAGAACACCCTTATGGGTGTTTTTTCGTTAGATTTCCCGGTGTTACCCGTGTAATATTTTGCTTGATAGCCTTAATTTTCTCCTCAGTAAAGACTCCTGAATCCAGCAGGTCTAGAATAGAGAGCACGCCGCCGCGAGAACCCCAGCTGCCTTCTTCAATGACCTGGAAGGATACCCACCAAGTCGGGGATGGTTCCGGTACACCAAGTACTTTAGTCAAACTGCCAAGAATGTTTTCAAGCACTTTTTTGCGAACGTCGTTAGGCCAGTCACCATCCATCACTAGAACATTGACAGTAATTACATCACGTTCTGACTGATCCGACAGCAATTGCCCGCCAATTGCCATGTAATCTATTGGACGTTCGGTGAAATGGACCTGAAACCCTTCTCTTGCTGGCGGACAATATTGACCTACCTCTGGAACGAGAACTGCATCCGTCAAACCTTCTGCCAAAAGACGACGCTGTTCAAGCGTTATGCGGCCTACTGGATAATTTACACTGATCATGGTCATGGTCTGATATCTCCTTATTGAGGTTTAACCAAGCGATGTCTTGGACTTCTTTATGATATCTGTATCCAAGGCTTCATCTTGGCAAGCTCATTGGTATTTGCTGATATCGTTAATATAAAACGGCGATAAAACCTTGTCAACACTAATTATTATAATAATATATATTTATATAATATATTGATTAGATGTGAAGCAAGTTTAAATGGGCTATAATTATGTCTAGTCTAATGAAAGCATGACATACTACAGAGATTTGCTAGAGGTACTAGGAGGCATAATATACAATGGCGAGACAGTCAGGAAAAACCAATACAATGTTTGCGGTATTAGGCATTCTGAGTCTGGGTCCTCATACCGGTTATGATATAAAGCAACATATGGAGCAGAGCACTAGTTATTTTTGGAATGAGAACTATGGTCAGATCTATCCCAGCCTGGCAGAGCTACTGGATCGAAAAGATATTGCAGTCGAGGTCATTCGACAGAAAGGCAAGCCTGACAAGAAACTCTACAGCATTACTGATCAGGGAAGGGAGACGTTGTCAGACTGGCTTTCTCAGCCAATGGAGCATGTGGTGATGCTTAAAAAAAATGAGCTGCTATTGAGGGTGTTTTTTGGCGGCAATTCTTCGCCTGAAACGATTATAAAGCACATACAGGAGTATAAAGAAAAGCTAGTGGAAAGCTTGCATATTTTTGAAGAACTTGAACGTTGGCTTATCAACGTAGAGCATAAAGACCATAACCACAAATATTGGATGATCACAATGAGCTATGGTAAGAGTCAGTTTAGCAGTTTAATTAGCTGGTGTGATGATAGCATTCAAATATTGAGTTCTTAGCAGTAGGTAAAACTCATATGTAATGAATAATCAGAAAGCCTGCTGAACTATCATGAGGAATAGAAAACTAGTAACGACAATTCTTGTCGTTATCTCCGCATGGGGTCTCGACTCCTCCTCCATAAAGCTGCTTGCCAAGTTGGGCTCGCACCTTTATGGAGGAGTTTTTTTATCCCGTAAGGAGGATGCAATACACACGATTTTGTAAGCTGTAAATGAGTAACTATTATTCCACCAGCTTTTCAGACTTCAGCAGCATTTCTCGTAACACGTGAGCGACTCGACTTTTCCGGTTCGCTGCTTTCTTTTTTATCAAGTGTAATGACTTTTTGTATGCAAGAGTATGACTTTGATCGTAGAACTGCTTGGCTGCAATGCGTAGTGTTCTTCTTAATAACAGTGCTGATGAGCGTGTTAACCTAGAGCGGAATCCCCTGCGCAATACCCGCAATGTATTTTTGTAGGTCTCAAAATCCTCGGATGGAGGGATAAGGGCGAATAAATTTAACGAGGAGTCATTGAATCCGTAGGTTTCATACATGATTCTCAGATTTTCCGTATTTAACACGTTACCTCTGAGATAGGTGGGATGTTCCTGATGGTATCCGACCACTTCTTTGATGCAATAAAAAGGAATCTTCAAGCGATGCAGTCTATAGCCAAGGTCCCAGTCTTCGAGTCCATAGAGCACAAACCGTTCATTGAAACCTCCAATACGAATCAAGTGACTGCGTCTAATGGCTACACAACGAGTAACCAGCAGCATCCAGGGAGCTACGTCCGTTGAGGCAAATTGCTTTTGCGTATGGGGAGGAACCCTAGTAGGACTAACTACTTTAGACAGTGCACCCGTTTGATGAAGGATATCTTCTGGGGTTATGATCGGAGTAATTTTGTTCGCTGTTTCATAGTCAGCATTCCATAGGTTGGACTGCGTAAGTATGTTGCGACAGTGTTCTTTTTCTTCAGGAGAAAAGTCAGGGTAATAATGGGTAAAAGCATCGTCCCACGAGTGAGGAATGCCTGAAAGTACGGACTTGGGATATTTACGGTGATAACGGCTTACGATTCTAATGAATTCCGGTAATACTACAAAGTCAGCGTCGCAGAAGATGATGTATAGCCCTTTTGCACGGCGCAGTCCCAAATTTCGAACGGCAGATCGACCGCGTTGTTCCGGGTGTGACACATAAGTAAAAGGATAGGATGCTTTGAAGCCTTCGACCATTTCTTTCGTTCCGTCTGTAGAACCGTCATCAGCTACAATGACTTCGAATAGTTGCTTTGGATAGGTTTGAGTCTCAAATGAAGCGAGTGTGAGCAACAATTGCTGGGCTCGATTATAGGTTGGAATGATGATGCTGTAGCGGATAGCCAATATGATCTCCCCCCCACCATTCTTATTAGAAAACGCTTGAACAAGATAAATAATAACAATGTATTCAAGGATTTTAGCCTGGTCTAGTCAAACATCCCTCAAGGCTCGAAACAGGCTTGGTCTTATCGCGGAAGTTAAGGTGGGGGTTCTGTATTTTCTGCTAATTTGCAGGTACGTTCAGTGGTGTTATGTATGTATAATCATGGTATTATGCATAGAGATGTAAAGTAAAAGCGAGGGCGTTTCCTATCCGCTGAAAGCCCACTCAGCATACAGAAACAAACATGAGATGAAATGGGCAAGTTATGGTAAACTATATGGAGTTATAGAAGACCTGAAAGAGGAGTACTATATGACACAATTTGTCTATAAGCAAATTATTGACGATCTCAAGATGAAAATCTTTGCTGGAAAGTTTGCAGATATGAGATTGCCAGATGAACGTAGTCTTAGTGAGACTTACCAGGTTAGTCGTAGTTCAATTAAACGTGCTCTGACTAAAATGGAGAATGTCGGAATTATTTTCAAAAAACAAGGTTCCGGGACATTTATTAATCCATTATACATAAGAAATGAATCTATCTTTAACTACGAAGGCTCTAATCTAGGGGTCACTGATAATTTTCAAATGCATGGTAAAAAGCCAAAAATCAAAGTACTGAGTTTTGAGGTCATTCCGCCAACAGAAGAATTACAGCGCGATCTGTTCTTGGAGACTCATGATTTTGTTTACAAAATTGTCCGTTTACGTCTGTTTGATGATGATCCTTTTATGATTGAAACGGGCTATATCCCCATTAAAATTGTCCAGAATTTAAATCAGACCATTATCGAGGGGTCCATTTTTAATTATTTGGAAGACTCACGGAACTTGGCCGTCACCAAATCTTTTTTATCTATTTTTGCAGAACCGTCCCAAGAGAATGATCAAAAGCTGCTACATTTAAATGAAAATGAGCCTGTAGGGATTATGGAAGGTGTGTTCTTTTTAGATAATGGTACGCCATTTGAGTTTTCTCATATGCGATTTCATTACAAATATTTGAAATTTAATACCTTTGTATCGGTTCACTAATGATAAGACTGGAGATTTCTCCGGTCTTTTTTTTATGGTTTTGAGAAAAGGATTGGAGCCTGCGATTACCTCGTTTATTACAAATTTTATTGGTTTATACTTCTATATATTTTAATGTAAGAGCTTTTTTACTGTCTTTTTAATTTATATTTCATAGTATGTTCAAAATTTCACAAAATTGGACCGTATCACTTGTTAAAAAGGTTGAATTTAATTGGCGCGGCGTTATGATGTACATGTAGATGAAATTTCCGGAAATAAATTACAAACAATACTACTTAGGGAGTGGACACCATGTCGTTATCACCCGTGTTAGCAGATTATTCATCTAAAACATATTTAGAAAAACTTGATGCATATTGGCGTGCAACGAACTACATTTCGGTAGGTCAGCTGTATTTAAAAGATAATCCTTTGTTGAGAGAGCCTTTAAAAGATTCAGATGTGAAGGTTAAGCCTATTGGACACTGGGGCACAATTCCGGGCCAAAACTTTATTTATGCACATCTAAATCGTGTTATTAATAAATATGATTTGAACATGCTTTACATTGAAGGTCCTGGTCACGGCGGTCAGGTTATGGTTTCTAATTCTTATCTGGATGGGAGTTACACTGAAATCTATCCGCAAATTACACAGGATATCCCAGGTATGAAGAAATTGTTCAAACAATTCTCTTTCCCTGGCGGTATTGCTTCACATGCTGCTCCTGAAACACCTGGATCTATCCATGAAGGTGGGGAGTTGGGCTATTCTCTGTCTCATGGTGTGGGTGCCATTCTGGATAATCCTGATCTGATTTCGGCTGTTGTTATTGGGGATGGTGAAGCTGAAACGGGTCCATTAGCCGCCTCGTGGTTCTCTAACAGATTTATCAATCCCATCACAGATGGTGCAGTGCTGCCAATCTTGCACTTGAATGGCTTTAAGATTAGTAACCCAACGATTATGTCTCGCCAATCAAAAGAAGAATTAACTTCGTTCTTTAAAGGTTTGGGTTGGGAACCGTTTTTTGTTGAAGGTGAAGATCCTAACCACATGCATCCAGAAATGGCAAAGGTCTTGGATACTGCCATCGAGAAGATTGAAGCTATTCAAAAGAATGCGCGTGAAAATAATGACCTTACTCGTCCGGCGTGGCCGATGATTGTATTCCGTTCACCTAAAGGCTGGACGGGCCCGAAGGAATGGGACAACGTGCCGAATACAAATTCGTTCCGTGCCCATCAGGTTCCAATTCCGGTCGATCAAAAAAATATGCAGCACGCGCCTGCTTTATTAGAATGGCTGAATAGCTATAGACCAGAGGTATTGTTTGACGAAAACGGTCGTTTAAAAGCTGAGATTGCTGAAATTCTGCCTACAGGCGATAAACGAATGGGAATGAACCCTGTTGCGAATGCAGGTAACCTTATTAAAGACTTGAAATTGCCAGATTTCCGCAACTATGCGCTGGATAACTCCGTACCTGGTAAAGTGATTGCGCAAGATATGTCGGTTTTAGGTAAATACGTTAAAGATGTGGTCGTATTAAATGAAGAGAATCGTAATTTCAGAATCTTCGGACCGGATGAAACGATGTCTAACCGCTTGGCACCTGTTTTTGAAGTAACCAAACGCCAATGGATGGACCAAATTATTGAACCTAATGATGAATTCTTATCGTCCTATGGCCGCGTAATTGATTCCCAATTATCCGAGCACCAAGCTGAAGGATTGCTGGAAGGTTATGTGTTAACAGGTCGTCATGGTTTCTTTGCAAGTTACGAAGCTTTCCTGCGTGTGGTTGACTCGATGATCACCCAACACTTTAAGTGGCTGCGTAAAGCAACGGATCAAGGATGGCGTGCAGATATCCCATCATTGAATGTCGTAGCAACTTCAACGGTGTTCCAACAGGATCATAATGGGTATACACACCAAGATCCAGGTTTGTTAGGTCATTTGGCTGATAAAAAACCTGGATTTATTCGGGAGTATCTGCCAGCGGATGCCAATTCATTGTTGGCTGTTTTCGACACCATTTTAAACGACCGTCAAAAGATCAATTTGATTGTTTCTTCTAAACACCCACGTCCACAATGGTTTACTGCTGATGAAGCGAAAGAATTGGTGGATAAAGGGTTGAAGATCATTGACTGGGCAAGTACAGATCAAGGTGGAGAACCTGACCTTGTCATTGCTTCTGCGGGTACAGAGCCAACGATTGAAAGTTTAGCTGCGATTTCCATTTTGCATGAAAAACTGCCTGACTTGAAGATTCGGTACATCAACGTGGTTGACTTGCTGAAACTGAGAAGTCAAAAGCTAGACCCGCGTGGATTATCTGACGCCGAGTTTGATCATTTTTTCACAAAGGATAAACCAGTAGTTTTCGCTTTCCATGGTTACGAAGGTCTGATCAAGGATTTGTTCTTTGATCGTCACAATCATAACTTGCATGTACATGGTTACCGTGAGAACGGCGATATTACGACACCATTTGATATGCGTGTATTGAATCAAATGGATCGTTTTGACTTAGTGAAGGAAGCAGTTCTAAACTTACCTGACGCTGGGAAGTACACAAATATTGTGGATGAAATGGATGCTACGGTTAAGAAACATCATCAATTCATTCGCGAAGAGGGCATTGACTTGCCAGAGGTAGAGAACTGGGTATGGAAAGGCTTGAAATAAAAATTAAGACGCTTCAACTTTGTGTTGGACAACCAAGCAATTCAGCATGAAGTGGATTATATGATTTGGTAGTGGTATACAAGTGCCTGACTCCTTGAATTCAAGTATGATTTCAACGGGGATCAGGCGCTTTTTGATGTAGCATACACAGAATTTAATAGGAAAGTCACGAACTGGTGGGTAATAAGTATAGGAGGAACCGAGTCATTCGCTGTATTTTTCTGAGCATTAAAGGCGTTATGTTATATGAGAATAGTAAAGGAGCTGTTGATATGAACCGACAAATTTCAGAGAAGGTATTGAATGATGGCACTAAGGTGCCCGTCATTGGATTTGGAACTGCTGGATTGAAGGGTGCAGATGGAGTAACAGCGATAGCCAGCGCGATTGATGCAGGTTATCGTCTAATTGACACAGCATTCAACTATGAAAATGAGGGTGCTGTCGGGAAAGCGGTCCGACAGAGCTCTGTGCCCAGAGAAGAATTGTTGATTTGCTCCAAACTACCGGGTCGTCGACATGCTTATCAAGAAGCCATTGTAACGATCGAAGAGTCATTATACAGAGGAGGTCTGGACTATTATGATCTGTATCTGATCCATTGGCCGAATCCCCAAATTGATCGTTATGTTGAAGCTTGGCAGGCGTTAATTGAGGCGAAGAAAAGGGGCTATATTCGTTCCATCGGGGTCTGCAATTTTCTGCCCGAGCATAATGAACGTTTAATTCGGGAAACAGGTGTCACGCCGAGCTTAAATCAAATTGAATTGCATCCATTGTTTAATCAGGAGCATCAGCGTGCAAAAGATGCTGAACAGGGCATCGTGACGGAATCGTGGAGCCCCTTGGGTCGCGGTCACAGCATGCTGCAGAATGAAGAGATTGGGAAAATTGCTGCTGCTTATGGTAAAACGACTACACAAGCGATTTTACGTTGGCATATCCAACTTGGAGCGATCCCGATCCCTAAGGCCTCTTCCTTAAAACACCAAACGGAGAATCTGAATATTTTTGATTTTGAGTTGTCTCCAGAAGAAATGAACGTGATTTCGGCATTTAGCAGTGAGGATGGACGGATATGGGGTCAGGACCCTAAATCCTATGAAGAACTATAATCAGGAACAATAAGTAGAAGGGATCAGAAATCTGTCGTAGGTTTTTGGACCCTTTGCTTTTATCATAAAACGAACACACAGCTGAAGGTGATCAGTGGGTCAGTATATAGAGCTATAATGAACATTTTTTACCGGATTTGATGTATGATATGGTGGAATGTAGTCCTTTCGAAGGAGGTCATCATGGGAATTCTGTCGAGGTTTAGGGATATTATGAAAATGAATGTTAACGCCTTAGTGGATAAGGTGGGAGATCCGGAGAAGACCATTGACGATTATATGCGGAATTTGAACAGTGAGCTAGGCAAGGTGAAGGCGGAAACGGCTTCCGTGTTGGCTGATGAGAGAAGGGCGAAAACAGCACTGGATGAATGCAAAGCCCAGATTAAAAAGCTCCAGCATTATGCCAGTAAGTCTGTGGAAGCTGGTAATGAAGAGGAAGCTCGAAAGTTTCTGGAGAGAAAAGGTTTGCAGGCGGAGAAATTGGAACAATTACAAACGTCCTATGATTTAGCTTCGACAAACGCCGAAAATATGAAACAAATGCAAGAGAAGTTGGTGTCCGATATGGGGCAGCTAGAAGCGCGGCGCGCTGAACTTAAAGGGAAGCTGGCGGTTGCCAAAGCACAGCAAACCTTGAATTCTATAGGCAGCGGGAATTCTGCTTTTGAGGTTATGGAAGAGCAGGTGAACAGAGCGTATGATGAGGCGATGGCTATAGCCGAGCTTCGGGCAGGAACGAAGGACGACCTGGATGCTTTATTTGCACAATACAAAAAGAGTACGAATGCAGAAGATGAATAACAGTATCTACATGAAGAGGTGAGCAGATGCCGGTTATCGAATACAAATGCCCAAACTGCGGCAGCGGCATGGTCTTTGACAGTGAGACAGGGAGGTTATCCTGTCATAGTTGCGGAAGAGAGGACAATATCGAATCGATTCCTGATCCTCTGATAAATCGTATTTTTTCAGAAGATGAGGCCCATGAGTATCATTGTAATAACTGCGGAGCAGTGATTATGACCGAAGTGGAGACGAGTGCAACGGTGTGCAGCTTTTGTGGTTCGGCCGTGGTTCTCGGGGATCGACTGACCGGGAAGCTGGCTCCAGCGCAGGTTATTCCTTTTTCAATCAGTAAGGAAGAAGCCATAGCTGCTTTCAAAAAATGGTGCAAGAATGGCCGTCTGACGCCGAATCGGTTCATGATAGCAGACCGAATCAAGGGAATAACCGGGATGTATGTACCCTTCTGGTTATATGAATTACATAATAAAATTGAGGTTCAAGGTGAAGGTACCCAAGTGAGAACCTATACGAGCGGAGACTACGAATATACGGAAACGAAGCATTTTGATGTATATCGGAAAATCCGTTTGAATTATGTAAAGGTTCCGATTGATGCTGCGGAGAAAATGAACGACGAGCTGATGGATAAATTGGAGCCTTTTCCATACGATCAGCTAAAACCTTTTAAAACTCCATATCTAGCAGGTTATATTGCGGAGAAGTACAGTTATAACGAAGAAGAGCTTTTCCCGCGAGTTAAAGAAAAAGTGAAGGAATATATTGATGCTTATATTCATTCTACGGTGTCAGAGTATACGGCCGTAAGTTATACGGAAAAACAAATTGATACTACATTAAAACAAGCAGATTATGTTCTGCTCCCGGTATGGGTCATACACTATGACTATAATCAATTGGAGCATACTTTTGCTATGAACGGACAGACGGGCAAGGTAGTTGGTAAGCCTCCGATTAGCAAGTTCAAGGTGACGGCTTGGTTTGCAGGCATTTTCGGCATTACTCTCTTTTCATTAAGGTTAGTCACTTGGTTGATGATGGGAGGAGAATTCTATTGAAAAGACATAGAGCCATTGTAGCCGTTTTGTTGTTCTTTGCTGTTTTTCTGGCGCTTCCTATGGAAATGAAGGGCGAACTGGCAACGACAGAAATGAAGCCATTGATATATGACGAAGCAGGTCTGCTCAATCAGGAAGAGTATGATGTGTTGAACACTATGGCTAATCAATACGGAGCGGAAAGAGAAACGGACATTATTATTTATACTACCCTCAATCCCGACAATATGGATGTTATGAAAATGACGCAGGATTTTTATGATGACCATGGCCCTGGGTATGACAGATCTCATGGGAACGCGGTTATTTTAACGATGGATATGAGAAATAGAGAGGTGTACTTAGCCGGATTTTATAAGGCAGAACGGTATCTGGATGATGACAGGCTTACTAAAATACGCCATGAGATTAGTCCGGATCTGACGAACGGCAACTATGGGCTGGCATTTCAAAAGTATATTCTAGGCGCGCACAAATATTTAGCAATCCGTCCAGGGGTGAATCCAGACAGTATATTTTTTAAAGGCTGGCTTCATTTGGCGGTGGCACTGGGATTGGCGGCAATTATCGTGGGCAAGATGGTTTCCAATTCTGGCGGTCGGGTTACGGTAAATCGGCAGACCTACGAGGATGCGAATGCTTCAGGAGTTCTGGAGCACCGAGATCAGTATCTTCACACCACGACAACGAAACGGAAGATTGAAAAGAGCAGCAGTAGCAGCTCCGGTGGTGGTGGCGGAACTACCAGCGGCGGTCATTCGCATAGCGGCAGCAGAGGATCATTTTAACTGAGGATTTTGTAAAATCCTAAACTGAAGGGATGGATACAGCATGGGATTCTTCAGAAATCAATTTGCAAATGTTGTAGAATGGGAAGAATTTAGAGATGATATGATTTTCTGGAAGTGGAGTAATCGTGAAATTAAAAAAGGAAGTAAATTAATCATCCGCTCCGGTCAAGACGCGATTTTTGTAAATAACGGGAAAATAGAGGGGATTTTTGAGAATGAAGGGTCGTATAACATGGACTCTGACATTATTCCATTTCTATCTACCTTAAAAGGGTTTAAATTTGGTTTTAATAGTGGCATGAGGGTAGAGGTCTTATTCGTTAATACGAAGGAGTTTACTGTCAAATGGGGGACGCAGAATCCAGTGCTGATCCCGACCCCCCAGCTGCCGGGCGGTATGCCGATTCGTGCCAATGGCACATTTAATTTTAAAGTGAGCGATTATGTTACGCTCATCGATAAGATTGCCGGAGTGAAGGACAGTTATCTCGTTGAGGATGTGAAAATACGGATTACTTCGGTGTTGGATCAGTTATTGATGAAGTGGATCAGCAGAGAAGGAAAGGACATGTTCAATCTGCAGGCGAATGCTTCTGACATTTCGAAAGGTATTCAAGAAGATCTGGATATGCAAGTGATGGACAACGGTATGACGATTACTGGCTTTCATGTGATGAGCTTCAATTATCCTCAAGAAATCCAAGATATGATTACGAAGACAGCCTCTCATGAAATGATCGGTAATCTGCAAAAGTACCAACAAGTGACGATGACGGACGGCATTGCATCGGGTAATGTAAAAGGCGGCGGTGTAGCTTCGGATATGGCGAGTATGATGATGGGGATGAATATAGCAAATGAAATGATGAAAAATTTGAACCCGAACCAAAAGCCTTCGGCTGACACTCAGCCTACACCTGCTGCCCCCTCTCCATCTGGAGACGGGAATAAGCCCAATTTTTGTCCGAATTGCGGTACAAAAAACGAAGGAGCTAACTTCTGTCCGAATTGTGGACAAAAATTGAACGGGTAACATAGCTATGGTCAAACTTCTTTGTAAGCCAAAAGGCAGTTATCGCAGAGTATCTTCTGTGATGGCTGCTTTTTTATGTAGTTCGTTCAAGAATTTTCTTCATAAATCCGATTTATTGGATTGAAAAAGGTACTCAGAATAAGGTACTATAACTATATAGTATGTATTTATATTAACTAATTAGTTATTACATTAATAAACTATAGGTATAGGAGCAACGAAGATGACCAAATTCCAAGATCAAATCATTGCGCGTTACAAGTTTGATGATGCAGAGAACGTCGGCAAAGATAGCTCAGGGCAAGGTAACGATGGGGTTGCTTCAGGCACAGTAACACCTACGATTTCCCATGCTACCGGTAGAGCGGCTTTAACGCTTGAGGGAGGTCCCAACGGTACATCGTATATCCAGCTTCCTTCCGATCTATTCAAAGATGTAAGCGATAACACCGGTGTAACGGTTACTGCTTGGGTCAACTTCGGCAGATTCACAGATATGTGGGAGCGTGTTTTTGATTTTGGTAAAGCGCATACTGGGCCTTATATGTTTATGACACGGAATCTGCGCGGAACCCTTTTCACTGAGGCGGATTTGTCCGTAGACCCGGGAAGAGGCTTTGTCAGGGATGAGTGGATGCATATAGCCTTGTCCGTGATCGGTACAGAAGGCGGCACATTAAGCAGCGCGGGTCCGGTGGTATATGTCAATGGTGAGGTGGTAGCGGACGGTTCCATCAGCCAAACCTCCAGTGGTAACTATGCCAGGCTGCGTAAATGGTTCGAAACGTTTACAGACTCGTCTAACTATAGCAACAATTTTATCGGTCGTTCCCAGCATGCGGCGGATGTAGACTTTGCCGGTTCCGTTTCAGACTTTCGAATTTATAAAGCAGGCTTGTCGGCAGATGAAGTCATTGAGGTCATGTGCGATTCGTTGACAGATGAAGAGATCGTGAAGCTTGCTCGAGACAAGTATTTGTCCTTTCCAACGACGATTGTGACCAAGGACTTATCTCTGCCAACCGTTCTGATGGGTGGAAGAGTAGAAGTAACCTGGAAGTCCAGCCAGCCTGGTATACTCTCTGACAATGGTCAGGTGCAGGCGATTACCTCCGCACAAGGGGTTACCGTCACAGCTTTATTGACGAAGGGCCTAAGCCAGATTGAAGAAAGCTTTGAAGTATCCGTTCTCCCAGAACAGCTGCCTCCATACACGCTGACCATTCATGGAAATAAGGAAGTGCTGGATGTCAGCGAAGTGATGTACGGCTTGTTCTATGAAGATATCAATAATGCGGCAGATGGCGGGATTTATGCAGAACTCGTTCAGAATCGTTCTTTTGAATCTTTCGAGTTCGATACGTATTCCCATGCTTCCGGTGAATGCGGCTGTTCTACAGGACGGAATCGCAACCCGTTGTTCGCCTGGTCTGGTGATACGGACAAGATGATTCCACAACATAGCGGTGGATTAAATGAGTTTTTAGGCGCAAAAGACAAAGAAGTGAACTCCTATTATGTGACGGTAGCGGGTGGGGCAACGATTCGGAACAAGGGCTTTTCGGATTCTAATCAGAATTGTGCCATGTCCATCCAAGAGGGTGCCAAGTATGAGTTTACTATCTGGGCGAAGGCCGATTCAGCCGGCACAATCACATTGCAACTGCAAGGCACGAATGAAAAGGCTATTAGTGATTCGATTACGATACAGGTGGAAGGCGGCAACACGTGGAAGAAGTACGGCATCGATTCCAAGCTTGTGCTGACAGGCTCGGCTACGGTTCTTGGACAGCTGGCGCTTACATTTGAAGGGGACATTTCGGTTGATATGGTTTCTTTATTCCCACAAGATGTATGGGGCGCAGGAGAGGAAGAGCAATCCCCATCGGCACATGCTAACTTCCAGGGTAATCCTAACTACCGACTGAGAAAAGATCTGGTGAACGCACTGGTTGGCATGCATCCGAAGTTTTTGCGTTTTCCAGGTGGTTGTATTTCCGAGGGTTCGTTTATATGGGAAAACGTATACGATTGGAAGGAATCGATTGGGGATATCGAGCTGCGCAAGGAAAACTTTAATGTATGGGGCTATATGATGACCATGGGCCTTGGTTATATGGAGTATTTCCAGTTGGCAGAAGACCTGAATGCAGCTCCACTTCCGGTTATGGCCTGTGGCGTTCTCTGTCAAGCCCGTTCCGATTACGCTCATCCGGCTGGAGGCGCATTAAGAGAATACTATATTAAGAATTTTACGGATCTGATCGACTTTGCAATTAGTGTGGATTTTGAACATAATGAATGGGCTGCTATGCGTAAAAAGATGGGCCATGAAGCTCCGTTCGATCTGCGTTATTTGGGTGTGGGTAACGAGAACTGGGGCACAGAGTTCTTTGCCAACTTTGAAGTGTTCAAAACGTCGATTGATGAGTACATGGAGAAAAACTATCCGGGCTACGAGCTGCACATTATCTCCACGGTTGGCGCTCAAGCAGACGACGATGCATATCAGCAGGGCTGGAAGTTCTTAAGCGGTAATATGACCGGTTCGGCTAAGGTTGCTTTTGCAGATGGTAACCAGGTGACGGAAGAAATGGTAACCTGGTATGAGAAGCAAAAGGACTATATGGACACTATTGCAGACGAGCATTACTATCGTTCTAACGAGTACCTGCTGAATAACGTTGACCGCTATAACTACTACTACAGAGCTTATAACGTGGACGGCAGTATAAATTGGAAAGCAACATCAAAGGTTTTTGTCGGGGAGTACGCCTCAACGGATAAAAATACACTAGCAGGCGCCGTAGCAGAAGCAGCAGTGATGACAGGCTTCGAAAATAATGCCGATGTCGTTCGATTGGCTGCCTATGCACCGCTGTTTAACAAGGTGCTGACAGATGGAACCTACAGATGGACGCCAGACTGCATCTGGTTCGATGACGAAACGGTGTGGTTTACGCCGAACTACTATGTACAGCAAATGTATGCTAAATATTTGGGAAATAGAGTGTTGAGCACTTCTTTCTCTACTTACAAAAACGGCAAGCCAACGGATCTTATTCCTCAGGGTGGAATTGAAATCGCGACAGGCAATGCCGAGGTTATGATTAAGCGTGTGACCGTTACCTCCAACCAGGACGGCAGTGTGCTGCTGGATCAAGATTTCACCCAGGAATTGAATTCGGCCTGGCAGGTCATTCCCGGTTCCGTGGGCTCTACAGTGGAGAAAGGCAAGGGGCTTGTCCTCAAAGCTCAGGATAGCGGTCTGAATGGTCTGTACATCTTGAACAACAGCTGGAGTAATTACAAGGTAGAGGTGGTCGTCTCCCGCATTTCCGGCACGGACGGTTTTTATGTGGGTGCGGGTCTCACCGATATTTCTGCGGAGAAAAAGAACGTCGTTGAGTACGCGATCGGCTATGACGGCAAGGCTACCGGCGTGAAGGTTTACAAGCAAGGCATAGAAGGCTACACATTGGGCGACTACTCTTCCAGTACAGCAGCAGGTAACTTGAGAGCAGCTAGCTATGAAGAGTTGGCTGACAATACGGATTACACCATCACAGTGAACTACGGCGGTGAAACGGGCAGCAATCTGATTTGCTCATACACTGACGGCGAGACAACCAGCAAAGTGCTGGATTACAAGCTGGAGGCTTACAACAGAGACGTGTTTAACTCGGTAACCCAAGATGCTGAGCATGTATATGTGAAGCTGGTGAATGCCGACAACGTGGATAAGGTAACACAGCTGAATCTACAAGATTTGAGTGTTGAGTCCATCGCTAAGCTGATTACACTCACCGGCGATTCCTCACTTGTTCATGTACCTAACGTGAACAAGAAGAATGATGAGAAGATAGTGCCTACCGAACAGCAGGTCACACTTCATACGGATTCTGTCCTCTTAGGCTTACCAGCCAACTCGGTAAATGTGCTGGTGCTGGATCTTAAACCTTTTCCCGCTTAAAAACAAAAAGGGGTGTTCCAAGCAGCCGTTTTATGGCTTTTGGAACACCTCTTTTTTTTCTATGAATTAGAGTCGGAAGGTTGAGTTGATTTCCCCGACAGGCATTACTGCGTGCTTCTGTTTACCAGTTCACGTGGGTTGATGTCGTCGTCTATCGTTAGCGGGGTAGGGGCTCCCGTAGCGATTCGCTCCCAAGGTACCATTTTAAAATTCTGATTTAACTTTTTGCCGTTTTGAAGATTTTCGTCATCTTGTGCAACGAAGATACCATGAGGAAAATTCTTGCCTAATCCGTAGCCAAGAACATCAATACCGTCTGTGACAGACGTACCGTCAACGGTCGGGCTCGCGCTGATCGTGAAGTTGCTTATATATGCATTGTCGCCTTGTCGTTCATAGATCGCATAGCTACTGTTTCCTTGGCTGGAGGCCATAAGATATCCTTTGCCATCTTTACCGTAATACAATGTAAGTCCTTCAATGTCATCGTGAAGTCTGCGCCCATCAGCAATATCCACACGTCGCAGCGGCTCGGATGAACCGTCTGGCTCGGCACTATACTTCCAAATGGCGTGATCCTCTTCAGCGATGTAGACCGTACCATATTCATCATCAGCAACCATGCCTTCAGATTGCGTATTCAGCTTGAACTGGCGGACAAGCTTACCTGCAATTTTGCCGCTTCCGTCGTCAGTCAGCTCATATTGTTCAAATTCACCCTCTTTGCCCAAAACGAGCGCGTAAAATTTATCTGTCTTGAGGCTATGGTATAGGCTGAATCCGTATACTTCTTTCATAGATGCTTTAATAGGTTTGCCAACCACGTTGGTCAGCTTTCCTGATGCACCGTCAATGGCAAAGATATCGATCGTATTGTTGGTTCGATTGGTTGCCCCTGCGATATCCATTTTTTTGCCGCCCAAGGTGAAACCGTAACGAAGATCCACGTTATTCATTTTTCCGACCTTCATGTTTTGCAGTTGCTTGCCTTCCAGATCATAGACTAAAATCCCGCCGCCTTTATTGGTTGCTAAAATTCTACTTTTCTCCGGATCGGCCGGGTTGAGCCAGATAGCAGGGTCGTCGGCTGCGTCTTCTCCATCCTCCACAGCTTCTGTTTCGGCAGAAGGGATCACTTTATAGGTGGGGACTGCGTCCTTAGGATCTGCATATTTGCTATTTTCTGCTTCTAGCGCAGTAATCACTTTTGTAGGAAGATATACATTTCCATTGATGATCTTAATTTCACGGTCTGCTTTTCCGGTTAGTCCAGCTAGACGATATTGCTTCTCACCAACTGTAAAGGTCCCGACAATGCCATTTTTCAGTTTAACCAAAACAGACTGGTCATCACTGTCCCATGTAATGGTCGCCCCCATTTTATCTGCCTGTGTTCGTAGTGGTGCATACCCGGATGGCTGAATGTCTGCCGCATGGGTCAGTTCTGGTGATACCAGAATCCCTGTTAACATGGCTAGTAATGCGAGTTTAGTTGACTTCATATGTATGCCCCTTTTCTGAAGTGAAAATGATATAACCGACTCAGTATAAAGCGAGAATATCAAAAGGATACAATGAAAATGTAAAAGGAATGTAAAGGAGATGTAAGCATTCAATGAACTGGCTTCCAGTATTGTTGTCTGTAATTCTTTGGAGACATTCCGAACTTTTCTTTAAAGCATTTGGAGAAATAGCTTGCTTGGGAGAATCCCGTTTCCTCGGTAATTTGTTGGACGGACCAGTCGGTTTGTAGCAAAAGACTACGCCCTTGATCCAGTCGATAATCCATTAAATACTCAAGCGGTGTGCGCTGGAAGGCGACCTTCATACATCTGGCGAGATAATTCTGATGTACGTGAAAATGGGCCTCCAAATCCTTATTGGTGATCGTATTTTTGTAATTCTGTTTTAGGTAGATTTCGATCTGTTCCGCCAACTTAGAGGAGCTGTCTTTATTATTCTGATCATACTCCAAACTCTGGAAAACATTCACAAACGTCTGTTGGGCCTCCCATAGTGCCAGTTTTCTAGGTTTTAGAGTAGAGGCTAGTAGATAGTCTAATTTCGAAAATAGCTCATGTGGATTCACTACTTTTTGAATTTTGGGCAAATGAATGGTCGTATGTTCTGAATGAAAATGCAGCTCGGGAATGGGAGTGCTGGGTATAATAGGATTGGAGGAGGATTGTGCGCACCACATGCTATTGGTTTGAAAATGGAACCAGTAAAAGGAGGTTTGTTCTGTACATGCCTCAATCGGAAAATGATGTTTATCCGGTTCAAGAATGAGAGCGTAATTTTCAGGTACCTTCCACACTTCGTCCTCTTCGCCAATGTGCAGCAATCCTTCTTTAATGATTATTACGTCAAAATAACCCAGATTATACCTATTTGGGTGCCAATCCCCTTTTTGATATGTAGTAAAATTCCCCTCAATGAAATAAGGCAGCGGAGGGACAAGGAATGATAGAAAGTCTGTTTTGCTCATGGAAGCCAGCTCCTTTGTGTGTGAAATCGTATAAGTTTTAGTTAAAGATCGCGATTTTTTTTATAAATTCAGGTTGATAAAATAAGGACTGTAGCAAGGGAAGCTCAGGTTAACTTGTACGATATTATCATTACTTTATCCTTATTTTTTAGAAAATGAAAGCGTTCTATTTTCAGGAAGGGATGTTTATCCAATGAAAACGGCAAAGCCAGTTAAGCATGTCATCGTTGATGATTTATTTTGGAAAAAGTATAAGCAGGTTGTGGCGGAAGAGGTTATTCCTTATCAGTGGAAAGCATTAAATGATGAATTACCAGATACAGAACCCAGTCATGCGATTGAAAACTTTAGGATTGCAGCCGGAGAATCCAGTGGGGAGTATTATGGAACCGTTTTCCAGGACAGTGATATTGCCAAATGGCTGGAGACAGTTGCCTTTAGCTTAAGGGATCATCCGAATCCTGTGCTTGAGGAGCGCGCTGATGAAGTGATTGAATTGTTGGGAAGAGCTCAAGCTGAGGATGGGTATCTGAATACGTACTATCTGCTTAAGGAACCCAACAATCGCTGGACGAACCTAAGAGACAACCATGAGTTGTATTGTGCAGGGCATTTTATAGAAGCGGCTGTTGCTTATTATGAAACGACGGGCAAAACGAAGTTTCTTCACATTATGGAGAAATACGTAGGCCTGATTCAGCAGATTTTTGGTACGGAAGAAGGGAAACGGAAAGGCTACCCGGGACATGAAGAAATTGAGTTGGCCTTGATCAAATTATACGACGTAACTGCAAAGGATCAATATCTCAAATTAGCGCAATATTTTATTGAACAGCGGGGACAGCATCCTATTTACTTTGCAGAGGAACAAGAAAAGAGAAAACATATTCAAACAGAGCCCACCTGGAATGATGATAACAACATTAATTTTGGCTTAGGCTTCGAATACCAGCAAGCACACCAACCTGTGCGGGAACAGAAAGAGGCAGTCGGCCATGCGGTAAGAGCGGTGTATCTGTATATTGCGATGGCGGACTTGGCTGCGAAAACAGGAGATGCTTCCCTGTTAAGAGCCTGTGAAACGCTGTGGGATGATGTAACGAATCATAAAATGTACATCACCGCAGGCATCGGTTCTACTGTAAACGCGGAAGCGTTCACTTGCCATCACGATCTTCCCAATGACAGCATGTACTGTGAGACCTGCGCCTCTGTAGGGCTGGCCTTTTGGGCCAATCGTATGCTGCGCTTAGCGCCAGACCGGAAATATGCCGATGTTCTGGAGCGTGCGCTATACAACGGAACGATTAGTGGGATGGATCTGGACGGGAAACGGTTTTTCTATGTGAATCCGCTGGAGGTTAATCCTTTTCAAAAATCCAGAAAAGATCAAGAGCATGTAAAAACAGAACGGCAAAAATGGTTTTTCTGCGCCTGCTGTCCGCCCAATTTGGCACGAATGATTGCATCGGTTGAGGACAATATGTACACCCAAACGGATGATACGTTGTATACGCATCTGTATATTGCCAGCAAGGTGAACATGACTTTATCTGGTCATGAGGTTGAAATTACACAAACTCATCATTATCCATGGGATGCGGACCTAACCTTTTCGATCCACGTAACAGAGCCGACTTCCTTCAAATGGGCATTTCGGATTCCTGGGTGGTGCAAGCAGGCAGAGGTGAAGGTGAATGGGGAAGCCATATCATTAGACCGTTTGGAAAAAGGCTATATCGAGATTCAGCGTACTTGGAAGGACGGAGATGTAGTAACTCTGCATTTGGCTATGCCAGTTGAGCGTATTCGGAGCAACCCGCTGGTCTCCATGAACCAGCAGCAAATTGCTCTCCAACGCGGTCCAGTCGTGTTCTGCCTGGAAGAAGTGGATAATGGGGCGAATTTGGCAGGATTAAGATTGGCGAAGGATAGCCTCATAACGGAAGAGTTCAGCGAAAACCTGCTGGGTGGCATTGTAAAGCTGACCATAGAGGGATACCGGGTAAGAAATTCGAACGCATTATATAGCTCGGAGCCTCCTGAATTTGTTCCTCAACAAATTACCGCCATTCCTTACTACGCCTGGTGCAATCGGGCTAAAGGGGAAATGCGTGTATGGGTTTATGAATCATAATTCATTCGCATGGGGAGAGGGAAGATCATGAGTACGAGAATTGTGAGTACGGAACCACCGGAAAAGGCAAACAGTACCGTTCCTTTTCATCGTAAAATCAGCTATTCATTAACGGATACAGCAGGCAATTTACTATACTGTGTCATTTCCAGTTATCTATTATATTTTTATACAGATGTATTCGGTCTTTCTATCGGGATTGCCGGGACATTACTATTTATCACCCGTTTTATCGATGCCATTGATGCCCCGATTTGGGGCATCCTGATTGACCGAACCAAGTCAAAATACGGACAGAGCAGACCTTATTTTCTATGGCTAGCGATCCCGTTCGCTGTGTTCATGGTCCTTACGTTTACGACACCCAATTGGAGTGAGTCGGGTAAAATTGCATATGCCGCCATCACGTATATCATAGCCGGCATCCTGTACACAGGAATTAGTACGCCGATTACGTCTATTCTGCCTAATCTGAGCACCAATTCTAATGAACGCGTAGTCTTGAACTCCTTCCGCATGGTTGGGGGAAATGTAGGCTTCTTCATCGCCACGACGTTTACGTTGCCTTTGGTCGCTTTCTTTGGGCAGGGGAATGATCAAAAAGGATTTTCCTTAACGCTCGTTTTATTTGGAATCATGGCGATTATTATGTTTTTCATAGCGTTTGCTGATTTGCGAGAAAATGCAGCAGTTAAAACAAAATCCGTTCCCATTGCTAAAAGCTTTACAGCCATCAAACGAAACTGGCCCTGGATGCTCGTTGTAGCTGCCAACTTGTGTTACTGGATTGGTCTGAATATTCGTTCAGCAACGCTAATCTTTTATCTGCAATATAATCTGGACAGTAAGGACTTAGTACCTTTAATCAATGGACTGACCTCCTTGCAATTGATCTCGATGGTTCTGATTCCGTTTTTCGCCAGAAAATTAAGTAAAAATGCGATTATGATTATCGGATTGATATTAGCTGCGCTGGGCCAAGTCGTGATTTTAATGGGAAGTACAGACTTAACCCTCATTATTATCGGCTGGATTATTGGTGCGTTAGGATCAGGCTTTGCATGTTCTATGCCGTTTGCGATGTTGTCAGATACAGTCGATTACGGGGAATGGAAAAATGGTATTCGGGCAAGTGGCTTTCTGACCTCCATTGGAAGCGCATTCTGTATTAAAGCGGGTAGTGGAATCGGTGGATTATTGCCAGCATGGATCATGGGCAGCACCGGTTACATCGCTGGGAAAGTTCAAACCCCTACGGCGTTGTCTGGCATTCAGTTTAGCTTTATCTGGCTGCCGTTTATCATCTTCTTGATCGGAATCATTCCTATGTTTTTTTATAAAAAGTTCGAAAAGAACGAAGCTTCTATTCAACAAGATTTAATTGCGAGAAGATCATAGACGTTCTTTTAACAAGGATTTAATGACATATTAATACATTATAATGCTGCTCCAAAACCTGTTCACTGAGCTGAGCAGGTTTTTCTTTTATTTTCTATTCAATTGTGAGTAAAACCATTGACAGGATTTTCTTTTGGAGTGATACTTCTATGTAGAGAAAAGTGTACAGAATCAAGAACTAGACATATCTAGCCTTGCAACTTTATACATTTTTTCGCCATGAAGGCTCTTCTGTTGAAGGGTTTTTTTCAATTTAATAAAAAGAATGTGATGATATGAGTCAACTGAGTGTAAGGATGAGAACACATGGCTTTCTGAATAAGCATTTTTCAGGAGAGTCTATTGATTATCGACAGATTATTGCGCTGTTTATCCCGCTTCTGATTGATCAGGCTTTTATCGTGGGTCTTAATTTGGTGAACACGGCAATGATTAGCTCGTCAGGGATGGCGGCAGTCAGTGCTGTAAATATGATCGATTCTTTGAATATTTTTCTGATTAATGTGTTTGTCGCAGTGTCTACCGGGGGAACGGTTGTCGTGGCACAGTATAAGGGGAGCGGTAACGACCTTATGGTCTCTAAAGCCGCATCTGGCACCATTTCCTCCGTTTCCTTGCTGGCTTTATGTATCAGTTTGTTTATGATCGTGTTGTACAATCCGATTTTAAGTGTTCTGTTTGGTTCTGCCTCGCCTGATGTATTAGCTAACGGTAAGGTATATCTGCTGGGAAGCTGTATGTCTTTTGTGGGAATTGCAATCGTTGAGGCAGTGTGTGGGGCGCTGAGGGGAATTGGGAAGACGAGGGCATCGCTGGCTCTTTCGCTCATCATGAACCTCTCGTACGTGCTCCTCAATGTGGTATTCATTAATGTATTGGATATGGGTGTACTGGGTATGACGATTGCCGTCAATGTGTCCAGATATGCAGGAGCAGTGTGCGCGCTGATCTATTTGGTCAGGGTAGATGATGACTTGCGTGTTCAGCTTAGAGATATGCTTTATTTTAATCTGGCCATGCTTAAAAAGATTTTGTTTATCGGGCTTCCCTTTGCAGCGGAGCAGATGTTTTTCAATGGGGGCAAAATTTTAACCCAAATTTTCATTGTGAGTCTGGGAACCAATGCGTTGGCGACGAATGCCATTTGCTCATCCCTAGCTAACGTGTTCCAAATCCCTGCGAATGCTTTGGCTCTTACGATTGTGACCGTGGTCGGTCAATGCATGGGGCGTCGAAATGTCGAGGATGCCCGCAAGTTTACCAAATCGTTTATCTGGCTGTCGTCCTGTTCGTTTATTGTTATGGGCCTCATTCTGATGCCTTTGTTTGAGCCGATGGTGGGGCTGTTTCATCCGCCTGCCGAAATCGTAGATGACATTTTTGTTGTCATACTGATTAATACGTTGGCTCAGATTCCGCTCTGGTCCATTGCCTTTATTACACCCTCTGCGTTAAGGGCAGCAGGTGATTCAAAATTTACGTCCCTCACCTCAATGCTGTCTATGTGGTTGTGCCGGGTGGTGCTCGGGTATATTTTGGGCATTGTGTTCAACCTGGGGATTGTTGGTGTCTGGCTGGCAATGGATATTGAATGGGGCGTGCGGGGGATCGTTTTCCTTTGGCGCTTCCGCGGCAACAAATGGGTCCAGCATCGTTTAATCGACTGAATAGGTCCACTACCATAAAATTGACTTCTGGATGAAGGCATTTTACGGTAGTGGATTTTTTTCTATTTCTATACTTCGTTCAGACCCCTTACTCCATCCTGATGCCTATATTGCCTAACTGTGCTCCCTGCTGCATACGGTGGAAGGCTTGTGCTGTGTCTTGTAGAGGAAATTGGCTGTCGAATGCATGATTAACGCCATGGGCGAGTTTTGCTTCTCATCGTTTACCTGAAAAATATCGCAAATTAGAGGTGTGGTTTGTTCATCGGCGGGATTCGGTTTACTCCAGTGCACTGTCAGGCTTGCTCCGCTGGGTGAAAAAGGATGCTATACTTAACTGGGATTAAATTGACATCAGGGGTGTATCATTTGGAAGAACATAATTTATCGAACAATCCATCTACAGTAGCTCCGGGACAATATGCGCCGAATGGCAGCTACCATCGACGAGAACCGGATAAGATGGCAGTATTATCAGAAACATACGGAGCCTCTATTTTTTTCAGAAGATGGGCGGCTTGGATAATTGACTGCATTCTTATCGTCTTTGGGTACGGAGGGCTGGTATATTTTACAGCGGAAAAAGTAGCTGAAGCGGAAACCCCAAATATGGGCATGGTAGTGATGCTCTTCCTGATTGGCTCCTTCTGCTATTATTTGTTACTGGAAGGACTTACAGGCTATACGCTGGGCAAGTTTGTACTTCGTATTCAGGTTGTGAATGGAGAAGGAAGACCGCCAGGCATGGTTAAATCCTTGATCCGCACTCTCATACATCTGGTGGATACGAATCCGCTACTTTTCATGGGGCTGCCCGCCGGTATATGTGTGCTGGTGACACCACGGAAACAACGGATTGGAGATATGGCTGCGAATACATATGTGGTTAAGGTAAGGGATTTGGGAAAGGCGGGTAGAAAGAAAACCGGGATTTTTGCAGGAGCTATCATCCTGATGACGATCATTTCAATTGTCTTTGCTGTATCTTTAATTTCTACGCTCATTACTCAAATCGTGAAGCCTGAGGTATTTACCAGTAAGGATAGCCAGTTTGCGGTTACGGCTCCGTGGAACTGGTCACGAGATAATATGATTAATGAGGATGCGGACATCTCCATTAAAAATGAATTTACTGAAAGATATCTGATTGTATTGTCTGAACCGAAAAGCGATTTTGACAGCAGTATGACTCTTCAAGAATATAAAGGAATCATTGAGGATCATTTGGTGTCAGGGATTACCGACCCTGAATTGGGGACCGCTTCAGATATGGTGGTGAACGGATACCCAGCCATTGAATTCACCCTAAAAGGAGAAATAGACGGGAATCTGGCCATGTATAACGTGACCACGATTGAAACACCTTCGCATTATCATCAAGTGCTTGCTTGGACATATGCTTCCCGATACAGCAGGGCACAGCAAGAGCTACGCAAGATTAGAGACAGTTTCCGCGAAATGAACATGCTGTGAAGTGAACATGGAGCAATAACGATGATTCGAAGTTATAAGGCGTTAAGCGGAACAAGCAGACAGCTTATAGGAGCGTCTGCTTGTTGTTATATAAGCTTACTTTAAAAAATGAACAATTAAAACGGAGTAGGCGGAATGGTGCTGTACAAGCGAAGCGGTCGCTTTCAAAGCTTTCCGTAGGAAAGCTTTGAAAGCATCACCACCCCCGGATTTCCACGGATGAAGGGTTTTATTCCAGAAATCCGGGGGATGGCGATGGGAAGCCCCATCCGACTGCGTAGTGGCGCTATAGTAGATTTATATAGATAATGTGATCATACAATAGAATGTCTGATCACGCGCAATCCCGCCACTTTCGCCACCTTGCCTTGTGGATGGGCTTTGAATTGAATCGTAACTTCATTCTTGTGGTTCCTCAAAGATAGAGGAAGCTCATAGACGAACGTTTCGAATTTATTCATTTCCTCAGACTCCAGCTTGCCTCCCCCTAAAATCTGACCATCCGCAGTGATGTCAAAGTCACTATGGGGACGGCTCAAGTCCTTCAAATAAGTGACCGCCAATTGGACAGGCTCATCCGGAAGTACCTTCATGACAAAAGAAAACCAGCCCCCAGGCCAGGTATCGCGATACTTGCGGTTATAGATGGACCCCAGGCTTACATGCTCTCCAGTAAAGGCATGATCCCGTTCAGGCTGCATTTCGGCAGGCTGCACAACATCCACTGTAAGTCGTTCCAGCTCTAGCTGATACGCTAACGCGGTACGATATTCTGCCTCGGTTGCTGCCCATTCCTCCTTGGAAAAGAGATCCCAATAGACGGTATATGAACGATCATACATCTGATAAAAAGGACGAAGCTGCAAGTCTCCGATATAGCCTAAGTCGGTCATATGGAATGTATTGGGCTCGTTCCCGTCAGCGATCAGCTTCGTTGTTAATGAGTCGGCCGATCCGATCAGAACAGACGCAAGCAGACGCTCTTCGTTGGACTCCTGCACGACAGGGCCAAGATCCCCAGCCAGCACAAGTGGACCATACATAAAAGCAATCCGGTGCGGATTATCCGGCATTTCCTCGACTCTCACGGTCATAGGAATGCCGTACTCGACCGTATCTCCATCCTTCCATTCCCGTTCAATTACAACGTAGCTGGTAGGACAAGTCTCTGCGGTATACTCTTCCCCGTTAATTGTAATCGTCATCCCTTGCTCCGCCCAGTGCGGGCATCTTAGCTTGATTGCGAAGGATTTGGGCTGCTTGCTGATGACGCGCAGCGTTCCCTGTCCATTTTGCGGAAAGAGAGTGTCTTGTTTGAGCTGTACGCCCATCTCATCCCATGTCACAGTAGAAGGGACATATTGATTGACATAGATCGCTTCTGGCGTGTGAAAATAAATTGCAGTGCCGTACATGGAGTGACTTTCCATACCGGACCCGACACAGCATGTGAAATCCTCATATTGAGAATTAAAGGACTTGTGTCCTCCCATTTCCAGCGAAACAAAATAGCACACACGTCCATCTACAGGCTGCTGTGAAGCTAGAATATGATTGAACATCGCTCGTTCATAGTAGTCGGCATAGGCTGCATAGGCGTCCCACTCGAACATATGTCTTGTTAATTTCAGCATATTGTAGGTGTTACAAGTTTCACAGGTTCCTTCGCCCAAACGGTCATTCAGCTTCCCGGGTTCACCAAAATGTTCATTATAACTGTTGCCACCGATCACGTAGGAATGCTTGTGAACCACCCGATCCCAGAAAAAGCGGGAGAGATCCGCATATTGCGGTTTGCCCGTCATTTCAAATTGCCGCGCAGCGCCAATAATTTTGGGAATTTGCGTATTGGCATGTCGCCCTGCCAACGTATCTTGGCTATCTGCGAGATCATTTAACACCTCTCCGTGATAAAAGCGTTCCGCCAGACTCAAAAAGCGTTCTTCTCCTGAATGTTCCGCCAGATCCGTCAGTACCTCGTTCATACCGCCAAACTCGCAATGCAGCACCTGCTGCACCTGATCATCGTCCAGCCCTTGAAGTACATCCTCCAGCCAGTTGCCGAGTTTGATTTCTATAGACAGGGCCTTGGGATGATGCGCCAGCAGATGTGCATCACGCAAGCCCGCAAAAAGTTTATGCATGGTATATAGCGGCACCCAACCGCCGTTCAGATCAAAGCCCTGGGAGCGGATATCTCCGGCTTTTACTTCCTCAAAAATCTCTTTCCCACGTGGAATGCCGGAAATGTATCCGTTTCCATGACTGTTTTGGCATATTTCCAGTTCGTCGACTACATAGTTCACGCGTTCCAACAGCCTTTCGTCGCCTGTGGAGGCAAACATCAGTGCACAGCCGGACAGGTAGTGACCGAGCGTATGTCCGCTGATGCCACGCGCTTCCCAGCCTTCATAGTGAGCCGCTTTGGGCTCCAGTCCCGCATATTCACGAAAGCGCGATAATAAACGGTCGGGTTCCAAACTCAGCAGATAGGCCGTGTTCAGTTCCATCGCATGGTAAAGTGGGCCGGAATCAATTCTTACTTTATGCAAGTCAAAAGCTTTAGCTTTCAAAATCATCGCTCCTTAGCTAAGATGAAAGTGTATATTTTTCCTCTACATTAGCATTGGAATCGTGGTATGTCAGTAGCTTAACCATACAATGGGTGGACAAATCCGAACATGAATCTAAAGAGGCGATAACATGACTTATCTAAAAGTAAATGTAGATGCTCCGATCCAACTGATCTCGGCAGGCGAGTTTGTTAACGAGGTGCCTTGGAAGCATATGAGTCGTTCCATTGAGAATTTCGAGCTGATCCTGGGTGTCCAAGAGACGGTATATATACGGGAGGAACGGGAAGATTTTGAAGTAGGCGAGGGAGACATTCTACTGCTTTACCCCGGTCGTACGCATAAAGGATACCGGGAATCGTTGCCAGGCGTGAAATTTTATTGGTTTCATTTCGATGTTCCCACGACCCCGAATGTATTATCTAATGAGGAAATGAAGCAGGAAACAAGTGCTATGGATGGGCTTTTGCAGCGTCATGGTGTGATGCGTGATATCTATTTGCCGCAATGTGTACAGGCAGACAACGGGGACCGGATTCATATTATCGTCAATCAGATTTTGCATGTAGCCAACTCACATTATCTTACGTATCACAGTGCCAATTATTTGTTCACCTCGCTGCTGATCGAGATATCAGAACTGGCGCTTAGCCGCTTGCTTTCCAATCCCCATTCACAGGGGAATGTGAGTTTTAACAAAATTATTGAGTGGACCCGTATTCATGCTGAAGAACCGTTGACCGTGACGGATTTAGCACGAAAATTCAATTACAACAAGGATTATATCTCTCGTTTGTTCAAGCAAAATACAGGCATGCGTCCCTTGGAGTTCGTTCACAGTATTCGTATCAACAAAGCCAAAGAGTTGATTTCCCGTACAGATATGAGCATTAAGCAGGTTGCCGAAGAGGCAGGATATACCGATGAGAAGTATTTTATGCGTTTGTTCAAAAAGAGAGTCTATATGACTCCTTCCCAATACCGGAATGCCTATCACAAAACATTTATGAACAATGTCTAGTGCATTTCCGCTAAAAGTTGGGTGTCACCGTCTATAGGGAGCAACTGGTGCAGTATTTGGTGAATTGACGGAGTCACTTAATATGGTAATCTGAGGGAAGGGTTTAAATGGTTGCAGGCTATGTTATTACTTGATGAAAAAGGGGCGAGCGAGATGCTACAACCACCATTAAAGGATGAACTGACTCGAATACTGGAAGGGTATTCACTGGATGAAGATTTAAAAGAAGAGATTCATCAGGAAGCTCAAGCTGCTATACAATTTCATGTGGAGCATGAGGAAAACTATGAACACGTTGGAAATAGCCGGATCGCCGGCTATCCAGATCTGCCACCCACGATAGAGTGGCCATGTAATTCGGACGGAGGATATTACACTTTTATAGCTCAAATCAATCTAAGCGAGTTACCTTTTTCACCATTTGAGGGAATGCCTCATCAGGGTATACTATACTTTTTTCTTGGGCTGGATGAGCCAGCTTATGATATTGACCATAAAGTCTTTTACTATAACGGTGACAGCAGCGCTTTGCAGAAAACATTACCGCCCGCTGGGTGCGTAGAGGTTTCGGCGGAGCAACGAGATTTCACCGCCTATGCGATTTCCTTTCAGCCGATTATTACCATTCGGTCGGAGGGTGAGCTAGGAGATATTCTTGTAGATCAGTACGAAGAGCTGTATGAGCTTGTATGTGAACAAAGTGACACGGTGTGGGGTCAGCATCAATCTTTTGCCGGGAACACCCGGCGGGATGCTTATCTACGCCGAAACGGGCTGGAGGGTCTTCTGTTTAACTGGCATAAGAGTGGGAGTCAGATTCATAAGGAAATCGAGCAAGCTATGCATAGGGGAAGTACGGATTATGCGGAGCATTTACGATCCGAAGTGCTGCCTCAGCTACAAGAATATCAAACGAATCGGGAAAAGCACGATCAGGCTTCGGAAAATTGGCATGTTCTGCTCTCGGTCTCTTCTTTGGACGAGGTTGGTATGTGCTGGTGGGACGCGGGGTATTTGGAGTTTTTTATAGATCAAAGGGACTTGAAGAACCTTGATTTCACGCGAACGTATGTCAATCTGGCTACGAGCTAGCTAGTTGCGGCAGACTCATGCTGATTTAGGGCAAATGATAGCGGTTAGAGCAGGGCGGTTTTTTGATTGATAAAAGCAATGAATTTGAGCATGTGGCACAGTAGGTTTGTTTTGCCCGAGTGTCGGAAATCGAACGATCAATAATAGGTGGTCCTATATAGGGCTGCCTTTTTTCGATGTAAATGAACGATTGTACTCCATTATTAGTCTTAATAGATGAGACCACAACAAGGGAGGTGCACGTATATGACTGATCGAGAGCTGTTTGAGCTATATAAGGAACAGATATATTATTTTTGTTATTATCTAATGCAAAATCAAGCAGATGCAGAAGATGTTTGCCAGGAAGTGTTTGTCAAAGCACTCTTGGCCGACAGGTCCAAAGTACAAGATCTCAAATCATGGATTTTACGAATTGCTTCAAATGAGTGCAGCAATGTGCTTAGAAGGCGGAAAACTGGGCTGATGAAGGAAATACGAACTTTTTTATTGTCACGCCCTCATTCATTTAATCCGGTGGAAGAGAGCTTATATCATCAAGAAACGAAGACAGAGCTACACAAGCTATATAACAAGCTTCCAGATAAAATTCGAATGGTCGTGGTCCTTCGTTATGTAAACGAATTGACTGTGCCGGAGATCTCTAGAGTCATAAATATACCCGAAGGAACAGCAAAATCCAGATTAAATCGGGGGCTTAAACTGCTAAAAAAAATGGTGGTATCCCAAGTAAAGGAGATGAGTAGCAGTGAGTCGATATTTTGAAAAAGAACAGAACATTCCTCAACCTGAATATGATGCAATGTGGGTAAATATAGAACAGGAAGCAACCAAACGAAAAGCAACTCTGCAACAGTCACAGGAAGCACCTACGCATAGAGCAAAAATTGTTCCTTCGAGTATCGTATTCTCCTGTTTTCTGCTCGTTGCCATCCCTGTATTCGCTAGTGTGACTATCAATTGGGATAAAATAGGCGGACGTAGTGTAACTAATGCATTAAATAATGGTATTGGCCAGCGGTATGACCTAAAGGCATCCAGTGCAGGTATTACGATGAATTTGAATGGTGTTGTAACGGATGGCGAAAAAATGAAAATGCTTATTTCCCTAGATCCAGGAACCGATCCAACCAGTTATATTGGGTTTGCTTTAGAGAAAACTATGGTAACTAGCAATTCTGATACCAAGGAACGAGCACATGGATATTTAAATTACGATCCTAAAAGCCAGAAACTCCTTGGCATTTATGAAACTGTTGATACTTTAAAGGATCGTAAAAAAGATTACACACTTGAGGCACAGAATCTCATTTTTTATCGTAATCAGGATATTCCTTTAAAGACGGATCATCAAGCCGGGGATACCCTCGTTACCGGGACCAAGCAGTATCCTAACATTTATATAGAATCCGTTCGACAAGCCAACAACAAGACGGTTGTCCGCTATAGAGTTGCTGCAGCTCCATCCGATTTAGGACGTGGGAACCCGCATTTGGTAATGAAAGTGGGCGACAAAGAGATAGACGCAATCCCAACCATTCTACCTAGCGACAGCCCAGACTTGCATATTGAGCAGGTATTCAACATGACTGCACAAGATTGGAAAAAGGCAAATCTTCATTTTTGTTACATTGAGGAAGCAAAAAGAATTGAAGGTACTTGGAAGTTCGAGTTTGAAGCGGATGGAAAAAAAGCAAGTGAAGCGATTTATTCCAAGAAGCTGCATACCAGTGCCGAATTCCAAGAAAATACAGGCACTACCTTAGACCAACTGATTGTTACCCCCTTGGATATTGAAATTCTAATAACAGAGCGTGATTCACTTAAAAAAGGAAATGTTCATTATAAAACAGCTCAGTTGGTTATAGGTGATAAAAAAATTAACGGAGGATGGAATCTTAAAGGGGCTGGTCCTGAAAATTATCAACACTTATATCAATTTGAATCCCCAGAGTGGTATAAGGACTGGTCTGATGTTCCAATGAAACTTATATTGAAAGATGCTGTCATCGAGAAACGTGATACGTCTAAGAATTGGATCACTCTTCATAAACCTAAAGATGAAAAACAGTTCGCTGGGCTTAATGTGGACGGTTATCAAATTGATTTCACATACTATAAAGAGGGAAAAGATTTGATTGTCGAATCGAAATCCGGTTCCCCTGGCTTCAAAGGTGTCAACCAAACAACGATGCGAATTAACGGCAAAGAAGTAGTGCCTGAGATCATTGCGAAGGGTATGGTATCCACAGGAGTTAATGTTGACCGTTACAAAGACATTGAATTAGACGGAAAATTAGAACTAAATCCTGGCATATACAAGTACAGCGATCCTGGACGTGATATTGAAGTTATTTTGAAATAGATATGGCCAGCGCTGTCTATTCTGCAGATACGTAAATACAAAAGCCCTTCCAGCTTTAGCTTCTCATGAGGGAAGCAGCGGAAGGGCTCTTGTTATATATACTTGTCTATGCAGGGAGTATATTTATATCCGCTGCACGGTAAATTCAAATTCCAGCTTTTGATCGGCTGTAATTTGGTATTCTTCATGTACCGGGGCTCCCCAGCTATCGTCGCCGCCTACGCCCATTTGCTTGCCAGCTACGGTGACAACGGTGTAGTACACGTTGGGCAGCTCATACAGATGGTAGGCATTTTCCAGCTCAAAGGCTGTATACGGCGAAATGTTGCATTCCACTGGTGCGGTAGCAGGTGCAGTAATGCGAATACCTCGCTGGGAATCGTCAGTAATATCGACACGGCGCACACCTGTACGATTGCCGGATTCCTGTGGCACGACATACCCGGACACGTTATCCGCAGCTTCGTTCCGGAATACGCCAAGTCTAGCACCGAAGGCCCGGTCGATGTAATTCTCATCCGGTCCCATCGCATACCAGTCCAGATGACGGTAGTCCGCTGGAACCTTGAACGAAAGGGCAAAGATCGGCAGGTTAGGCAGCCCCGATACACCTTCATAGGTGGATTTTACGTTCAGACTGCCATCGGCCAAGACAGTGTAGGCTACCGTTATCTTTACGTCGGCATGAATGCTTAGGGTGTAGCGGAATGCAACAGTTACACGGTCTGTCTGCTCTTCCGTGACCTCGATGCCCACGCATTTACGTGTCAGACTTGCAGCGAACCAGCCACCGGCTTCAAAGCCCAGTGCGGTTCCCCGATCATTGTCTGTGGTCGCCCGCCAGAACAATGGAGCAGGAGGCGTAGCGATCATCTCACGTCCGGCGTAGCGAAGTGAAGTCAGGCTACCTGCTCCTTTGGAGAACATGATACTGAAATCTGCACCGTGAACGCCAATGTTAACATCGCCATGCACCACTCGTAGGGCTCCACCTGTAGGGATCTTCAGTGGATTTGGATCTTCCACGATGAAAATATGCTGTCCGAAGGCCACTTCATGCTCAGCGTCGGCCCAAATCGTCGCTTCTTTTAAAACAAGCGCTGTGTGAATGACATATTCCCCAGGCTTTCCGTCTGTGCTTGGGAACGTCAGTGGAATATACGCCTCGGTCTGAGCTGCCACATCTACATGAATGGCATTACGTGCGATTTCTTGGCCTTCATGCAGTAGGCTGCATACTAGCTCATAGTCGCCTGTTCCCTCGAACAGGTTTTCATTGCGCAGGGTTACACCGCTGCGATCCGGGGTGAGCTTCAAATTTTGATACAGAAATTTGACCTCCTGCATCTTCGGTGAAACCTTCCGATCTGCGTAGACAATTCCGTCCGTACAGAAGCCATAGTCTGTGGCACGGTCGTCAAAGTCGCCGCCAATCGCGAGGTATTCGCGTCCGTAGCGATCTTTTTTCATAACAGCCTGATCAATATAATCCCAGATAAAACCGCCCTGATACAGCTCATATTTGTTCTCCAGCTCTGTATACTTGTGCATGCCGCCTACGGAATTGCCCATCGCATGCATGTATTCGCAACTGATATACGGTTTTTGCGGATTGTCGTTCAGATATTGCTCGATATCTGCGGGTTTGGCGTACATCCGGCTCTCCATATCGCTGGTATCATCGTACGTACGGTTGTGAAACACGCCTTCGTAGTGCACCAGCCGGCTTGGATCGGTGGACCTGAAATAGTTGGCGACATTGCGCAGCACTTCACCTGCATACGACTCATTGCCGCAGGACCAGATCAGAATGGACGCATGGTTTTTGTCTCGTTCCAGCATGGAAATGGCGCGATCCATGATGATATCTTGCCACTCAGGCAGATTGGCAGGAATATTCCACGATGGCTCGACGGCGCCAAGTTTTTGCCAGGAACCGTGTGTTTCCAAGTTCATTTCATCAATTACATAGACCCCGTACTCATCGCATAGCTCATACCACAGAGTCTGGTTTGGATAATGAGAGGTACGAACAGCGTTCATATTGTTCTGCTTGAGCGTCCGAATATCCCACAGCATATCTTCACGGGAAATCGCACGTCCGGTGCGAGCGTTAAATTCATGGCGGTTCACACCTTTGAAGACGATGCGTTTGCCATTCAAATGCATGACCTTGTTGATCAGCTCAAATTTACGGAAGCCAATTTTTTGTGGAATGACTTCCACGAGCGATCCACTGGCATCATAAATTTGAATAAACAACGTGTACAAATAGGGTTTCTCCGCGCTCCAGCGCTGCACTTGCTCCAAGGTGGCTGACAGCGAAGCTGAGCCATCAGTAAAGTCAGCTTTCAAAGAAGCTATAACATGACCGGTAGCATCTTTCACATCGACAGTTGCATAGGCCGTTGCCGGCTTTTCCAAGGTCAATTTCAGTTCCAGAAGGCCCTGCGTGTAGGAAGCATCCAGATCTGCCTTGGCATGCAGGTCACGTACGTGAAGTGTAGGAATGGTATAGAGGTATACGTCTCTGAAAATACCGGAAAAACGCCAAAAGTCCTGATCCTCCAGCCACGCCCCCGTACTTCTTTGATATACCTCTACCGCCAGCTTGTTTTCGCCTGCTTGCAGGAACGGTGTCAGTTCAAAATCAGACGGTGTAAAGCTATCCTCGCTGTAACCGACAAATTGTCCGTTCAGCCATACATAGAAAGCCGACTCGACGCCTTGGAAAGAAATGAACACAGGCTGCGCGTCGGAAGCCATATTTTCCGGCAAAACAAAGCTTTTGATATAGCTCCCGACTGGATTGTGATCTTCCGGAATGTGGGGTGGGCGAACGTCCGAATGTCCGTCCCACGGATACATCGTATTCACGTACTGCATTTGGCCAAAGCCTTGCGTCTGAATGTGACCCGGCACCTGAATATCGCTCCAGCCGCCATACTCAAAGCCAGGGGCATAGAACTCTACCGGACGGCTGGCTGGATTCGTTGCATAGTTAAACTTCCAGCTCCCATTCAGGCTATGACGCCAAGCCATATCAGCTTGCTGCTCCGCTTCCTGAAGCGTAGCGTAATATTTGTGATCGGAATAGGCGGGCAGCCGATGTACAGCAAATTTGGTTACGTCGGTCAGCCAGTCCAGACTAGGGGTATGGATGGTCAAGGCGAACACTCCTTATTTTTAAAATGAAATGAAGAACGTACACAGAAATCTGTTATTTTACCGAGCCGACCATACCTGCGACAAAGTGCTTCTGCATCAGGAAGAATACCAGCGCAGTCGGCAATGTGGACAGGACAATGGCAATCATAATAACACCGTAGTCCGGTGCATAGCTGGAGCCGAGGTTCGAGATCAACAGCGGGATGGTTTGATTTTCTGGCGTTTGCAGTACAATCAGAGGCCAGAGGTAGTTGTTCCAGCTGGACATGAACGTAATAATCGCGGCAGCAGCATAGGTTGTTTTCATCGTAGGCATGTATACCCGGAAGAACAGACCCAGCTCGGACAATCCATCCATACGACCTGCTTCCAGTAGATCCTTGGGAAACATCTTGGTGCTTTGACGGAAAAAGAAGATCAGGAACGCCGTAGTTACGGTCGGAATGACAACGGAAGAGAGCGTATCAATACCGATCCACGGTATAACATTAGAAATACTGCCGAACATCCGGTAGAGCGGGATCATGATCGCTGCAAACGGAATCATCATAGACATCAGCAGGATATTGAAGACAACGTCTTTCGCTTTACTTCTGTAAATTTCAAAGCCATAACCAGCCAGTGATGCGATTAACATAGCCAGCAATGTAGTCGAGATGGAGACTTTTGCAGAGTTACTTAGTGCGGTAACGATGTCTACTTTTTCAAGCAAATTGTGCATGTTATCCATCAGATGGGAGCCAGGCAGAAGCTTGCCTTTGGTCACATCAACTGACAGGTTCGTGGCGCTGGATAGCATCCAGAGGAACGGGAAAATCGAAACGAACGACACAAGGATCAGAAAGGCGTACGTAAATGCTCTTTTTGTTTTCATCATTTTTTCTCACCTGCCACTTTGAACTGGATAATCGACAAGATAATGATCATAATGACGATGGAATAAGATACGGTCGCCGCATAACCAAAGTCGGATGAATACTTGAAGGACAGATTGTAAATATATTGCGAAATTGAAGATGTCGCGTTCCCTGGCCCACCTTTGGTAATATTCATAATTTCATCGAAGAGTTGGAGTGTACCAATCGTTGATGTAATCGAAGTGAACAGGATAATCGGTTTAAGCAGTGGAACCGTAATGCTGAAAAACTGTCGGATCGGGGAAGCTCCGTCAATACGGGCCGCTTCGTAGATGGAACTGTCGATGTTCTGAAGACCGGACAGGTAAAAGATCATATTATAACCAGTCCAGCGCCATGTGATCGCGATAATAATCGTAACCTTGGCCCAGAAAGGATCTGTAATCCATTGGATGGGCGTGCCAATCACGTGTAGATTCAGCAATAAGGAGTTTACCAGGCCGTCGGACGAGAACAGGTACTTGAAGACAACCGAATAGGCTACAAGGGATGTGATACACGGCAAGAAGATAGCTGTGCGGAAAAAGCCCTTGAATTTCAGGTTTTTATCATTCAACAATACCGAAATGAACAGAGCCAGAATGACCATCAAAGGTACCTGGAAAATTAAATAGATAAACGTATTCTTCACGGCGGTTATAAACATTTTGTCGGTAAACAATCGCTTGTAGTTATCAATGCCGTTAAAGCTCAGATTAGACCCTGTACCTGTCTTAAAGGACAAGATAAGCGCCTGAATCATCGGATAGAAATAAAAAGCGGCAATCATGATCACTGCGATGGATATGAACAACCATCCTGTCATACCTGCTTTGAGACGTGTTGTAGTTATTTTGGGCGCGGCTGTCTTCATACCATGTCAACTCCCTGTGCAGCAATAAAACCTTGAACTCGCAAGCCCAAGGTTTTAAGTGCTTATCGTTTTATTGTTTAGCCTTGGCTAGATGGACTGTCTTATTTAAGCTGTGCTTCTGCCTGTCCTTGGGCATCTTTCAGAACTGCGTCTACATCTTTTCCGTTCAGATAGTTTTGAATTTCAACGGTCATGATATCCTCAATGGCATACGTGTGCAGGCCATAATTGACTTTTGGAACTTGTTTAGTCCATTCTGCAAATTTCTTGTATACTTTGTCGCCTCCGAAGTACGGATCTTCCACGTCATAAGCTTTACCGCTGGAAGCTGCGTTCAATGAACCGACAATTCCAATTTTGCTCAGCATATCTTGATACAGTTCTGGATCTGTTCCGAATGTCTCTTTCAAGAAATCAGCAGCGGTATCTTGACCGTCCGAGTTGAGGACATACCAGGAGCTGCCGCCGAGGCTGGAAGCATTCACGGATTCAGGTATATTTTTCAGCTTAGGGAAAGGAACAACGGCCCATTTACCCGATTGTGAAGCTTCAGCTTTGATCGAAGGTGTAATCCAGTTACCTGTAGGTACGGAAGCAACTGCACCGCTGTTGAATGCAGCCAAGAACTGACTCCAGTCGGCATTCATTTTAACAATGTTGGCGTCGAACAAGGATTTGTACGTCAAGAGCGCTTCTTTCAGAGCTGGATTACCAGCCAGGTTTGGTGTTTTACCATCTTCTTTCAGGTACCATGAACCTGCAGTTTGGATCATACCACGGATCAGACCGAGGTCATTCGGATCTTGAGTCAGCATTTCTTTGCCTGTTTTTTGTTTTACGGCTTTACCAATTTCAATAAATTTGTCCCAATCAATATTGGTCAGGTCTGCTACTTTGTAGCCGGCTTGTTCCAGATAATCCGTTCTTACATACAGCCCCATAACACCGGAGTCGAATGGAACACCATACTGCTTGCCGTTGTAGCTAGTCGGTCCGATTTTATAATCAGCGAAGTCGGATGCTTTGATCGTGCTGCTCATATCATGGAAAGAATCGGGATAGGCTTGCAGGAAGTTCTGTGCCCGATAATCCTCGATCAGAACCACGTTCGGCAATCCTTTGGTAGATCCGGAGTTAAGACCGGCATTCATTTTTTGTACGATATCGTTTTGAGCATATTCAACAATGTTTACGGTTACATCTGGATGTTTGGCAACATAACGATCTTTTGCCAGCTTCAGGGCTGCGATATTAAAGTTCGGGTCCCAAGCCCAGACGGTGATTTCTTTTTTGCCAGAATCTGTTGTAGTAGCTGCTTTCTCGGAATTGCTGGAGCATGCGGATAGCAAGATCAAGCTTGCAATCAGCAGAAGGAAAGTCATTTTTTTCATTTTGTTCAACCCCTACTCTTTTTTTATATGTTGCGTGCTAGTTCTAAACCTCTCGAATGAAAGCGGTTACCTTGTTTGTAAATCTAGTGTACCATCCATACTTTGTCGGTGTTAGGAATATCTTTATACGGATTGGTCTTATTATTATGATTTATCAAAAAAGGTACCGCTTACATTAGTATTTTCTTTTGATTTAGGTATTTTTTTATGATCATGAACTAAAGACAAAGAAGGTGGAACAAGAACGGAGTGGGCGGAATGGTGCTGTACAAGCGTAGCGGTCGCCTTTGTACCCGGATTTCAACCTTTATAACTTGACTAAAGAAATCTGGGTACAACAGCGATGGGAAGCACCATCCGACCGCGTAGTGGCGCTTTGTGTACATCTATTTGGAGTCGTTTGATCTCACGATCAGTGGCAGCGTCATTCTTACTTTGGTGCCCTCGCCTTTTTTACTGGAGATGGTCACGCCGTATTCTTCTCCATATAAAAGGTTAATGCGGTTGTGCACATTCTGGATGCCGATGCCTGTGAACAGTTGGCGCTTGCTCTTGGGATTCGGCAGTCCGTCTTGCGCCGTATGCCCGTCCAAATCCATACCGTCCCCATCATCGACCACCTCACAGATCAATGTATCCTCCGTTTTGGACACCAATATATAGATGTGCCCTACATTTTTTTCATTAAACGCATGGAAAAAAGAGTTTTCGATAAAAGGCTGAATGATGAGCTTGGGCACATGGTACTCCAGACAATCGGGTGATACAAAATAATTCACTTGTACCCGCTGCCCGTAGCGCACATGGTTAATGAACACATAATTTTGCATGTTGGCCATTTCCTGCTCGATGGTGATCGTTTCACTCACATTGCTGATTGTATTTTGCAGTAAGGAAATGAGCGCATTGATCGTCTCGGCGGCTGTTTCCTTGTTTCCTTTGAGTACCAGCATTTTGATCGAAGCCAGTGTATTGTACAGAAAATGCGGATTGATCTGCCGTTGTAGTGCAGCAAGCTCTGCGTTCCGTTGACCCTTTTGCGTCTCTAAAAGCTTACGGATATAGTCATTTAGTTCATCCAGCATGTAATTGTAGGCATGACTTAATTGTCTAACCTCATAGCTGCCCGTTACCGGGATATAATTATCAAAATTTTTCTCGCGTATGGTCGACATTTGCTTCACAAGTCGAGTCAGCGAACGAATCAGTCGGCGGGATATCAGAAAAACGATCACCAAAGCAATCAGTACGATGGCGATGCAGATCCATACAACGGATTTAACGTCAATAATTTGCCCAATCGCGGCTTGTCTGTCGATCATGTTCACCAGATAAAAATCAAATGAAGGGATATAGTTGGAAAGGAGGATACTCTCCTTATTCATCACATCGGCATTAATGTAGTTAAGTCCCTGTTCATTGATTTTTGTGGCATAGCCTAGCAGCTCACTGGAGCGTTGTCCGATCAGGTCCTGACGGTTGCTCGATACAATCAGTCCCGACTTGTCCAAAATAAGCACATCATTGCCGTTGCTCGTGAAATTGTTGTAGAAACGGCGAAATTCCGGTTCCCGGATAGCGATGTAGATCATGCCGTACAGGGTGCCGCTGGTCCGCTCCATAAATGGTTTGGAGGCAATGATATAGGGTGTTGGCTTTTGCGTGGTGTTACTCATTTGTTGCTGAAATAATTCAGTATCCAATTGATACATAAGCTGTGCCGGTCGTGCTACACTTTGGGCTGTAATCGCACTGCTTTTAAGCTCTTCCGCAGTTACAGGCCAATAGGACGAGTCGGAGTAAAAGCTCCGGCCGTTCAGACCTGTTACAGCGACACCGACATCATAGGCATCGACGTTCGATTTAATTTGCTTCATTTGCTGTGCCATTCCGAAGTAAATCCTCGCCGAGTTAATCGAGTCAGATTGACCGCCAGTCAGATAGTTCTTGACCGTTCCATTTTCCGAAGCATGGGTTACGGCATTCACGATAGAATCATTGAAGGATTCAAAGCTGGATTGAATCTGGCTGAGTACCTTGGCATTTGTAATACTGAATGTCTCAGCAAAAAGTCGTTCAGACATCCGAATCGTCACCAAAGAGGTCAGCAAGGACACCGCAGTGATGCTGACCACCATAACAATAAAGATTTTGAAGAACAGACCTTGATATTTGATTTTATGGATATATCTTTTCATATTCAATCTCTTTTCTGCTGGCAGATGTGGCTTACTCTCTAATAGAGATGCTCCCGGCGGTACTGACTGGGCGAGTAACCCTTCACTTTTTTGAACACTTTGGTAAAATAGCTGGGGTCCGAATAGCCTACTGTGCTGCTAATATCCGAAATGGACATCGTCCCCGACCGTAGTAACTCCGCGGCTTTTTCAACCCGAATTTTGTTCAGATACTCGCTAAAACCTTCTGTATGGTGTGCCGTAAAATAACTGGACAAGTAGGAAGGGTTAAAGTGAAAATATTGCCCAAGTGTCGTCAAATTGAGTGTTTCGGCATGATGCTCCTCAATGTACTCCAGCAGTTTCTTCATGCTTGCACTACTTCCTTGCTGTGTTTTAGCCATGATCTGTCTGTTCGCTTCCTCCAAAAAAGTCTCCAGAAGGCGTACGGCTTCATGTACATGAGGGGCATCATTAATTGTTTTGAAGTAGGAATATTTCGCCGCATCCAGCTCCTTCATATCATACCCCTGGTTCCCGAGCAAAATCGTAATGTTGAACACGATATTTCCGAGAAGCGATTTGAATTCAAAAGCGGTAGAGGTATAGTTGCCAGACATGGCGGCTACATAGGATCTCAAATCCTGAAAAGCTGTATCAAAATGCTCACGCTTCATCTCTTCTGTAAACTGTTTTAAGTTGAACGAGCTGTTCACCTGTACAGGCTGAGGAAGTTCGTCTTCTATGAGCAGCGCTGTTCCTGGGAAATAAAAGCGGTAACTCAGCAGTTTTGGCAGTTCATCCTGATAGACGTCACTAATCTGATTAAAGTCATCAAATAAATGGCTAACTGCCCAGCCTGTCTGTGGATCGACCCGCTTTGTCTCCTGTGCAACTTCCCTAACCGCAGCCATCCAGGCGTCTACTTCCCGTGGATCGAGATTGGCTAAAAACACAGCCGCATAGACATCAGACGGCAGTTGTCGCTGTACGATGCGCTCACAGGCAGAGGATACTCGATCTGTAAGCTTGGAAAATAGGTCCGAGGCAGAGATAGAGCGTCCTTTATTCTGAGGTGCTGACTGTTCCACGCCTATGAGCGCAAAACGAGTATAAGGAAATGCTTGCTTCAACAACTCGGCGTCATAGTCCATGCTATACCCGGAGATCAGCTTTTCGATCACATGATCTATCGTAATTTGCCTATTCCCAGCATCCGCCTGATATTGAATGGATGGAATTTTGCGAGCGGTTCTCTGGAGAACTTGGAGTAGCTCATCCGTGTCCAGCTTGGGCTTTAAAATATAGTCAGCAACCCCTTGTTGAAAGGTGGATCGCACGTAATTAAATTCACCGTAACTGCTAAGCACGATGACTTCGATATCTGGATAATTCTGTCTGACTATGCGCGTCAGCTCCTCGCCATCCATGATCGGCATTACGATATCTGTAATGACAATATGAGGATGCACAGTTTCAATCAGCTCCAAGGCTTCTTTCCCGTTAGAAGCCTCACCTACAATTCGAAATCCATACTGTTCCCACGATAAATGGTGTTTAATTCCTTGCCGTACCAATATCTCATCATCCACAATCAAAATGTTGCATAGCTCATTCATGGCAGCACTCTCCGTAATTATACCTATTCGAGGATTTGCAAAAATCCTGATTCAAAAAAGACCTCCATCACGTGGACGTCATATCATCTGAGGCACATATTTGATAACGCTTCCAACTTAGCTTGAATCTAAAGCATTTAACCTTTACATGCTAACATAAACCACACGGGGATTCCAAAAAAAATTAGTCCAAATGGCATATAAAACACAAAAAAGGCAGCCGAGAAAACCTCGACAGCCTTAAACAACTGGGATTACCTTATACAGTACCCCAAGTCCGATCTCCTGCCAAATATTTTTCAGTCAAAATAGACAGCAGTTGAATGCCAACCTCATTGTGTCCTCCCTCAGGAAGGATCAGGTCAGCGTATTTCTTGGAAGGCTCAATAAATGCCTCATGCATCGGCTTAACCGTAGTCAAATAGTGATCGTGGATCGAATGGATGGTGCGGCCGCGTTCCTCAATATCGCGAAGAACCCGACGGAGAATACGCACATCAGGGTCAGTATCCACAAATACTTTGATGTCAAGCAGGCTGCGGAGCTTTTCGTCTGACAGCACGTGCAGACCCTCCAACATAACGATATGATTTGGCAGAAGCTCTACCGTCTCGTCCGTGGAGCGGGCATGAACCGTAAAGTCATACACGGGTGCTTGTGTCGCTTGTCCGTCTTTCAGACATTGGAGATGCTCAATAAGCAGTTCGTTGTCAAAGGCAAACGGATGATCATAATTGACCAAAGCACGTTCATCATAGCTCAGATGTGAATGGTCTTTATAATAGTTATCCTGAGATATGAAAGTCACTTTATTAGATCCCAGACGCTCAACGACGGCGCGTGCTACCGTCGATTTACCGGAACCTGTACCGCCGGCAATACCAATAATAAGCATGGCGTTTCACTTACCCTTCCCTAAATGTATCCCGATACAACTCAAGTATTGTAGCACAATGCACACTTTTTTTCATCACTGTTGAACTTTGTATTTCTTCCATTTCCGTATCTTGGCTCTGAATGTTTTAAACGGTGCCACCGAGTTGATGTGAATCCATCTTGCCATGGGCCAGTTCGGATTAGTACCCGTCCAGTTGTGAACGCCTTGAGTGAAGAGCTCTTCATGGCTAAGTGTGTCGATCCAATCCAGCCACTTTTGCTCAGTCAACTTGAACATTTCGCGTAATTCACGTAAAGATTGGTGGGAGTAGGTCTTGTAAAATGATTGATATAGTTCGCCTAGTCTGTTCCATTTATAATTGGGGGCGGGCATGGTGACGGTTTTTCCTTCCCGTTCGTCCCTGTCCCATGTCATGACAAGATGAAGCCATCCGAGCTGGTAGGCGATCATTTCCGCGGGTGTTTTATCTACTTCGGGGATACGAATATCCTTTTGGTTCTCGTCAATCTCCTGGAACTCACCGTCAAATCGTAAGTAGGAGGCATGAATGGCTTCCTTTAACTCCGATTTGGAGGCGTAGTCGTAGCTGGACATCTCATCGCTCCTTTAAATGATGTGGATGTTACTCACCCCTTTATATGTACCATTCCCAATATGACAACTGTATGTCTTATTCAAAAATATCTTTTTAGTTTTAAACAGCGTGCGGCGTGTTTTATTTTGGTGCGAATGTGAAGCTCCCATGAAAACCCCGGGTCCTTTGCACCTCGGATCTTGTCGAATACTTGTCGAATATGAATGGAATGTGAACATAGATGGAATATTCTATCCCAATTAGGATGTTATGAATACTATTTTAAGCTAAAATAATAACGAAGTAGGTCTAATATGACCAATTTTCGCTGTCGCACTCTACATGAGTGCGTGGGTCAAACTTACTATATAAGTTGAACTGGAACATACATGAAAACGGAGTAGATGGAATGGTGCTGTACAAGCGAAGCGGTCGCTTTTGTCCCCGGATTTCTACCCTAATATAACTTATTCAAGAAATCCGGGGGCGGTGGCGGTAGGAAGCACCATCCAACTGCGTAGTGGCACCATATGAAACTTTTAAGCTCACCCATTAGGAGGAACCCAAATGTCCTTTGCCCCAGACAAACACAAACTTCACCCCATTCAAGATGTAACCAGCGTCTGTTATATTCAGAATCTACCAGCTCGACCGAATGTCGAGATTGGCGACTATACTTATTACAGCGACAATAGCCATCCAGCAGAGCTTTTTTATGACCATATTCAGCACCACTATGAGTTTCTCGGTGATAAGCTGAAAATCGGAAAATTCTGCGCCATTGCAGAGGGAATCACCTTTATCATGAACGGTGCCAATCACCGTATGGACGGGTTAACGACCTACCCATTTAATATCTTTGGCGGCGGTTGGGAAAAGGTAACCCCCAGTCTGGAACAACTACCTTTTAAAGGAGATACAATCATCGGCAATGATGTCTGGCTCGGTCAGTCCGTAACTATAATGCCAGGAATTACAATAGGAGACGGCGCCATTGTCGCATCGAACTCTACTGTCGTCAAAGATGTGGAGCCTTATACAATTGTTGGCGGCAATCCGGCGAAAGTAATTAGACCCCGTTTTGACCAAGAAACGATCACATTACTACTTAAGCTCAAGTGGTGGGACTGGGAAGAGGAGAAGCTATTTCGCTATATGGATCAACTGGTATCCGTAAATTCTGCTGATGCAGTCAAGCAACTCCTAGCTGCCGAGTGACAGCTCATGGAGTGTGTTATCAATCATAAAAGCTGCCTTTTGCTCAAGGTAGCTTTTTTGTTTTTTATAATGGTTCACTCCGCCCTGTGAATTTGAGGAGTGGAAATAACAATTACTTACAATTCATTATTATAAAAAGGGTAAAAATAAACGTAACTTGAGTGATACATAGGGGTGTATTAAATGTTAAAAAAATCTTATAAAGGAATGTAATGATGAATATAAGTGCGATAAAGTGTGGTTTGGGATACTGCTAATTTTTTTTTTGCTTTTTTGAATTTGGCGCAAAAAGTAGGTGTAGTTGAGAAGTTAGCTGGTTTTAGCGTCTTTTTTTGAAAAATGGTTCAAGGAAAGGATGAACAGGGATGAGTCCTTTTTTCCATGAATAGTACGCACTTTTTGAAATCCGAAGTTCATCAATGATTTGAGTAACTGTTTTATCCGTCTTATAGATTAAGAAAATATAGTTGAATATTGTTTGGTGATTGTGCTTTCTATAAAAAAATGAGGGAGTGTCCCAATGGGTGAGATAAGCTCGCTTACAATCCAAGCAGTAGGATCGAACCAACGGGGAATTGCTATGTTTCTTAGTATTGCTACTGCGGCAATGGGGACATAGACTTGAGTTGTCTTTAGATGGGACTTTCTTGCCTATCCGCTTATCAATGTTGTGTAGAAACCCCCAAGCTATTCTGCGTAAATGTCTTAATTCTTCTTCAGATTCACATCCTTTTAAAATATGATCTAAATCTTCTGCTAAATTCTCATTGAATTGCATCATAATTACCTCCTGTAATGTTGGTATGCAAAAACTAAATACTATTAGTTATATATAGACACAATATAACGGAATATTAATTTTGTCTATGTTACAATACCGTTGTTAGAAGCGACAATGATTGAATAATTTACTATAAGGGAGTAGGTTGGGTTTATTTAAAGGGCACTTAGGTGCTGAGAGGACGATTATCTGTAGCTTGGTCGCGTTTACTAAGCCCATAAAAAAAGAGAAAATAACTTATCAACTTCATTCTTTTACAGAGTAAGGAGGTTGCTGTGAGGAAAAATCCTGACTTACAGTCGCTACGTGGCGTCCCAGAATTAAAGTATGTGAATGCAGATAATGTTACCCGTTATCGTGCCATCATGCGTCTTATTTATCAGCAGTATCAGAAGTTGAATTACTGGCTCAAGCCTGAGTTTATTTATGAAGAGCTAATGAAATGGAAACTGCATAAGAATTACACACTAGAGCAATGTCAGATTGACCTCAATCAATTGGTGGAATGGGGTAATTTAACCGCCCAGCACGATGGAGGAGAACGTGTAGTAACTGTTGAAGAATATCTACGCAAAAAATTCCGTTATCTGCTAACTCCCTATTCAATTGAAATTGAACGGATGCTTGAAAGCTTGGAATCAATCCGGGGCTACGGTGGTTCATTGGAACCCACTCTTTTTGACAAGATTGCAGATACCTTAAATAAAGTCAGTGGTAATGCAGGTATATATGAGCCTGGAGAGGCATTGGAGTATTGGAAAACGTTAATCAATGTCTTCCAAACGTTACATGAGACATCTGTGGATTATATAGCAAGTCTGCAAACGGGGATGGCGGAAGAATTGATGGCTACGGATACTTTTTTGTTGTATAAGGATTCCATTACTCATTATTTACAGGACTTCATACAAGCGTTGCAGCGGCGTTCTTACAAAATTGAAGGTAGATTGCATCGTATAACAACAGGAGTAAGAGATATTTTCTTCTCAGCGGTTATGGAAGATGAATGGTTAATTCCTAAATTGGAACAGTCGATTTCAAAAGAAGAATATTTAAGTGAACTTCAAGATAAATGGAGCAGTTTAAATAGGTGGTTTCTGGGCGATGAGGAATCCATTAGTGATTCCGTGTTATTGGAGCGGGCAACAAAGGAAGCCATTGTAAAGGTCGTAAAGAGTGCAGTACGAATTCAGGAAAAAAAACGATCCAGCATTAGTAGAAAAAAAGACTTGGATCATTTAGGAAAATGGTTTTATAACATCAATGAATTGAATACTTCCCACAAACTAGCTGCTTATGCATTTGGTTTATTCCAAAGCCGTCATTTGCAGGGTGAAGATATAAGGGGATCCGATAGCAAAGAAATGTCAATGTGGCAAGAAACATCAATATCAAGGACGATTCGTTCCCGCAGCAGGAAAAAGAATGAACGGCAGGACTCAGATGCTGCTACTGATAACAGCAAGCTAAAAAAACAATTTAGAGAGGCATTCCTAATTAAACAGAAGCAAGAACTACAATTTCTAATTCAGATGGTGACCGTTAGAACCATCAATATTGCAGAACTGGGTCCTATTAGCTCTATTACCCGATTGCAGTTGCTAGATTGGATTAGCCGTTGTAACGCTTCTTCTACTTCTTCTATTCAGACCTCCGAAGGCGTCCAGATTGAGATGAACACGCCATTGGGGAATAACCGTACTCTTTTACGTTGTGTGGATGGCACACTTGAACTGCTAAACCATAATTTTGTTTTTACAGTTATGAATCATAAGGCATGGGAAGGTCAAGTTGCCTGGTTGAGTGCACAACAGTAGTCGACATAATAACCACTATGGAGGATATATAGGTGGAGAAAATAAAAGTAGGTAAGATCAATAGTGTCAGAAGACATCGAGTGAGCCGTACGGGTCCGAATGAAATCGAAGAAAGAAAACAAATTTGTATGAATGCTTTATTAAATCGTTCGTGGATTGATAAGCATGAGGATGAGGAGCTCTATTACTGGATTAAAGAACAATATTTCGAGTTGAGAGACTGGTTTACGAATTATACAGGCTACACAATCATTATGAATCGCCATTTTATTAAGTTGGAGAAAGTACCTGCTGTTGCTTTTCCTTGGATGGGTTTTTCAGAATTTAGTAAACCACTTGATTATGCTCTGTTCACATATAGCCTCTGGTATTTGGAAAATAAAACAGAAAACGAACAATTCTTACTTACCCAGTTAGTTATTGAGATTAGGCAGCATATGGTCGAACAAGAGATGGAAGTGGATTGGCTCAATTATTATCATCGGTTATCAATGGCTAGAGCGTTGAAAAAACTGAAGAGCTTGAAAATCGTTCAGGCTGTTGACGGAGAAGAATCAAACTGGGTGAATGATACTGCACATCATGATGTTTTATATGAGTGTACCCCTTATTCACGTTACATTTTGCGGAATTTCCCCGTGGAGCTTTCTAGTTTTACAAATATGGAAGATTTAAAGGATACTATAATTTATGGATTAGATACGAAAGAGAAAGCTTTGCAACAGAAACACAATCTATATCGTCGATTTTTACTGGAACCCATCTTATTGAATCATCAGTGGCAGGGTGATATATCCTATCTTCGCAAAGAATCGAAGGAATTAGTGAGCCAATTGAAGATAATGTTTGGATGGGAAGGAAGCCAGTATCGTGAAGGCATTATTTTTTTCGAGCCGCATGTAACTTCTGAATCAGAGACCTTTCCAACACAATCTGCTTTGTCAGACTTAGCCATGCTTGTATGTGGGGAAATCCGAAGTATGGTCATAGATCCAGTTACAAAGATGCAGGTAGAGCTAGACGGACTTGTGAGACTCACTAAGCATGAAATAGAGCGTATATTGATTCATTTAAAAGCGGAACATGGAGAGTTTTGGACGAATGAACATAAAAATATGGATTCTGCTGTACTTGCTGAAGCACTATGTAATCATTTGGAAGAGTGGGGATTCGGACACTGGGAAGATCATATGTTTTTTGTGCTAAGTGGGGCTGGGGGAAGATGGGAAATTAAGTATGGATTAACAGAGCAGGTTGATTAGGGAGGGTATGGTATGGATCGCTGGCATATGAGCAGAGCAGGAATTTTTAATTTTTGGTACTACGATGAAGAAGAGTTTCACTTTGAGGAAGGTAGATTAATTTTACGTGGAACGAACGGTTCAGGTAAATCGGTCACGATGCAAAGTTTGATTCCACTCGTGTTAGATGGAGATAAGCGCCCCCAACGTCTGGATCCCTTTGGATCACGTGATCGTCGTCTTGAATATTATCTACTGGGAGATGGCAACGAGGGGCATACAGATCGGACCGGCTATCTTTGGCTTGAATTCTATCATCCTGCCAAAAAAATATATAAAACGATTGGGATTGGACTTAGAGCCCGGCGTGGTGTTACACAGATTGGTTTCTGGGGTTTTTTGCTTGAAGATAACAGAAGAATTGGTGAAGATTTTTATCTGTATGATTACAATTTATGGTTAGAAGAAGGCAAAAAGGTTCCCCTTAACCGTAAATCTTTAGAAGAGCAAATAGCATCCGGTGGACAAGTGGTTCAGGGACAGGGTGCCTATCAAGAAATGGTGAATAAAGCACTATTCGGGTTTAGAGAGATAGAATCTTATAAAGATTTATTAAAATTGCTGTTGGAGCTACGTAGTCCAAAATTATCTAAAGATTTCAAACCTTCATCTATATATGAAATTTTAAATAATTCATTACCTCCGCTTATGGAAGAAGATCTGAGTTCGTTATCTGACGTTCTTGAGGAAATGGACCAAATAACAGATCGGCTGGATGAGTTACAGTTACATCTAGAGGAGATCAGTCGGATTGAAAAAAGTTATAACAGCTATAATCAGTTCCTCTTACAACAAGCATCCGCTGATGTGATTCAAAAATGGAAGGCGTATAACAAGAATAATAATCAAGTTGAACATATTCAAGCGGAATTAAAGCAATTAGAAGAAGATCGTCAGAGGGTTGTACGCCAACTAGACGATTACCATCAGCGCCTTGGAATTGTGGAGATGGAGTTGGAAATTTTAAACCAAGGTGAAGCAATGGGCAAGCTACGGGAATTGGAACTTGTCGAAGAACAGTTGAAGGAGGTACACAAGCAGCTTCAGAGCCTTGCACACCGCCTTAAAACCAATGAGAATAAGCTGGAACGTCTAAAGAAGGAGATTTTACAATTAAACAACTCTTTAAACCGGATTGTCAACGAACAGGATGAAACGATCAGTGAATTGGAGGATATAGCACGTATCATCGAATTTCACGAGCACGATATTTATCATGGACTGTGGAACCGTGCCATTCCTGAGGAAGATCGCTGGCATAAAAGCTGGTTGCAAGACCTTGAAGCTCATAAGAAAAAACTGGCTTTGGCGCAACAAACAGCGAGAGAAGAAGGGGAGGCTTCGAGAGCCGCCAAAGAAATGGAAATTCAGCTTGGAGAAGTCCACAAGGAACGGCACCAGGCCGAAGGTGAGCAAGCAAAACAGGCTGAGCATGTGGAGTCAACAAAAGAAGAAATGAGAGAACTGTTGGTTCGCTGGTATCAAGAGTTGAAGCACATCCCTGCGCAAGGAGAGCAATTGCGAGAAAGTTTGCGTGCTTTAACTTCGCTCACTACTCATAACCGTCAATATGAACCCGTACGTCAGCCCGCTGTACAAGCTTATGAACAAAAGAAAGAAGCAATTATGCAGCAAAAAGTTCAATTAAATCAGGAAAGACTTTCTGTACAAGCCGAGACAACTAGACTTGAACAGGAACTTAATCAGTGGAGATCGACTAGAGAACCAGAGCCCAGAAGGACTGACAATAGAGACTCCGCCCGCAAACAGAGAGGAACAGGGAGAGGGGCACCACTCTATACGGTGTGTGAGTTTAATGAAAATTTAACAGACATACAGCAAGCGCAATTGGAAGAAACATTGGATCAAGCGGGTCTGTTAGATGCATGGATTTTACCAGGTGGTCAGGTTGGTGTACTAGACCAGGAGCACAATGAAGAAGTGTGGTTTCAACCTGTAAATCGGATAAAGGGGACAACGCTAAGTTCTGTACTGTATGCAACACCTACGGAGAAGAGTGGGCTGTCAGCGGAGGATATTACAAGTGCGTTAGATTCGATAGGGTGGAACCAGCAAATAGAGCAATCCATAACTCGTATTGAAACGGCAGGTGCCTTCATTGCTGAAACGGGAGAATTTAACCTGGGACCTATCTCTGGCAAGAATAGTTCCAAATCACGTTCTGAATTTATCGGAGAAGCAAATCGCTTACGCACAAAAGAGTTAGAGATGGCGAAGTTGCAAGCAGAAATACAGTATACAAATGAACAACTTCAAGTCATCAGCCAGCAACTTGAGTTATTGACACAACATCAGCAGGAAATGGATATTGAATTCGAAGCTTTTCCTCAGGATCTTGAGCTTCAGAAGCAATTGGAAAGCCTGATGAAAATAACATTTCGGCTGGAACAATTCATGATTCAAGAGCAGAAAGTGGAAGAGCGTTATAAAGAAAAGGTTTCAGACTGGAGAGAGCTACAGTTAAGGTTAACTGAACAAACCGCAGAGTGGTCCTTATTGAAAAAAGAGCATCAAATAACTGAGGCGATTGAACTTAGTTCTGCTTATCAAAGCCGCATATCTGACCTTTACTCTTACTGGGAGCAGCACCGTAGTACACTGCGATTGAAGAATAATCAGGAGGAACAACAAGCCGAATTGCTCATTCTCGTTGAGGAAGATCAAATGGATGTAAGGGATCGAGAAGATCAGAGAGTAAGGATGACAGCTCAAGTAGATTTACTCAAGAAACTAGTCAAAAGCATGGGAATCCAAGAAATTCATGAACGAATTACTAAGTATAAAGAAGAAAAAGATACAATTAAACACAATGTTATTCAATTACAGAATGATAAAGAGCAAAAATACAAGATTTTAGGCGAGGTAAGTACAACCCTTAAAAATGAAGAAGAAAAATTGAAGTATATTCAAAGTGAATTGGATGATGTAATAGCCCTCTGGAAAATGGAAATAAACTTAGCGCTATTACCTATCTGGAAAACATTTATTGGCCAGATAGAAGCTGAAACTTCTATATTAGAAATTGTGAAATGCTGCGAACAGATTACAAAGGAATATGCGAATCTCTTCACAAATCTAAATCGAGAGCGAATGGTTAATGACTTGACGCAGGAGTTTCAGAAAGGGAAAACAAATTTACAAGACTATGTATTAGAGATGGATCATGGGGGGGTTAACTCAAGTCGAATCATTCTTCTTTCCAAAAGAGATCGTATGAACCCGATGACTCCAACGGCGGTGTTACAGGAGTTAACTCAACAAATTGAGGAACAGCAGATTCTACTTACAGCCAAAGATCGTAATTTGTATGAGGAGATCATTATCGGAAGCGTAGGAAAGGCAATCCGTAATAGAATCCATCGAGCCCGAAGTTGGGTGGATGAAATGGATCAGTTAATGAAGCAAAGAAATACTTCCAGTGGGTTAAAGCTCTCGTTGAAATGGGAACCTCGCGAACGTATTAGTGATAATGAATTGGACACAACGGATTTGGTGGATTTATTGATGTTAGACGCCAACCGTATGGACGATGAGCAGATTGAACAGGTTATTACTCATTTTCGGACAAAGATATCTCAGGCAAAAGAGGAAGCTCAGAAAGAAGATGAGGTACTACGTAAGTACATTTACTCACAACTCGATTACCGAAGCTGGTTTCAATTCAAACTGGAGCATTTAAAAGGAGATCGAACTAATTATACGGAACTGACGGATCGTAAATTTAATGTACTAAGTGGTGGCGAGAAAGCCATGGCTATGTATATTCCTTTGTTTGTCGCTTCTTATTCCAGATACAGTGATGCTGATACAGACGCACCTAGAATTATCTCGTTGGATGAAGCGTTCGCAGGCGTGGATGACGCTAATATGAGAGATATGTTTCATTTACTGACTGACATGGGCTTTGATTATATAATGACTTCTCAAGTTCTATGGGGCTGTTACGATACGGTGCCTAATCTGGCGATATATGAAATACACAGACCCAAAGATACGGATATCGTTACATTGTTCCATTATCGGTGGGATGGTGAAAGTAAGATACTCATGGACTGAACTAAATCTATATCTATATGCAGCATAGAGGTGTGTTATGGAACTTGCTAATCGGAAAACAGCCAAGCAATATTATGCCGATCCTAGCTTTGAGAACTTATTGACCACTGTTTTCAATAAATATCAAGGTCTTAATGGTGTGAAAGGGAACGCTCGGATCATTGTAAAAACGGTGGCTGAAGCAGAGAGATTGCAAGACTATTTTGGCTATCGCACACGACGATTAATTCGTCCTGGTTCAGAAGTTGAAGTTCATTTAAAGATTTTTGCTGAGGAATTGGAACGAGGTTATAAGCTAACAATACCAGATTTATATGATGTCTTATATGGTAAACAGCTATTGACGAGACACGAACAAAAAGAATTGAAATTAACAGCCTGGATGGATCTTTTTACAAAAGTGAGGCAGGATTTTAAACGTGAATTTAATATTTCTGAAGCGGAGATCCAAACATTTAATCAGAAGACTTTTAACTGGTTCAGTAGGTTACAGGCGGGAGACGCTAAGGGTTATGGAGTATTGAGGAGTACCTTCAATAAAGGAGAAAATGCTTACTCTGATCTGCTTATTTGTTTAAGCGCTCTATGGCATTTACTTATTAAGAAGAAAGAAATGTTTGTAGAAAGGGGGGTATCCACTGAGAAAATTACTTTACCTGCATTCGCTGCACATGTGACTCAGGATTCACATGCCTTTGATAAAAAATGGTCACTTGGAAGACTATTATGGCATGCCCTATATGATATAGATATGCGAAGGGTACTTGCAAATGATACGCTAGAGAGTGATCGTACGGTGGTTCCTGAATATTTACTAGAGCGTCAAGTGTATAGGGATTTCGGTGTCAAGGACGACGATCTTAGCTCTATATCTCACGTTTTTGTACCAAACTTAATCAAAGGTACTTCCCCTCGTACACTGAACTTGCGAGAAATAGAGGAAATGGAGCATTTACCGAGGTATTCGGCATTATACATTGTTGAAAATCCCTCTGCGATCTCTCATCTGGCAGATGAGACTATTCACTTCCTGAATAAAAACGGATTCTCCTTAGAGCAACTCCCAAAGAGTTTTCCGGCTCTTATTTGCACCATTGGACAAGCAAGAACTGCTTCTAAATTATTTATAGACAAGTGTCTAGCTTCCAACCCTGATTGCGTTATTTATTATTCGGGCGATCTGGATTGGCACGGTTTGCAGATGATGCATGGGATAGAGGGACAATTTACAGTACAGTTTCATGCCTGGAGGATGGATGTGTCCATTTACCGCAAATATATCTCTACGCGAAGTGTAGCTTTATCCAATGAAGATTTAAAAAACTTAGGACAATCCAACAATGCCTTAGAACAGGAAATGGTGAAATTTGGAGTTAAAAAAGTATATCAAGAATTATTTGGTAAGGAATTACGTGAGGACTTCATTGAAGTGATCCATGAAGCTGTTAGGGTTTGAAACCGATTATTGAATAGCTAATAAATTTAATCTGATAGGTGCTGAGGGTATGCCTGCTTGGCAGTTGAAGCATATAAAGGGAGAAATGTTCGCATCTGAAGTTACTCCAATGAATGTGGATGAATCCAAGAATCTGCATCGCTTAGGATGGGAGCAAGGATTTCATTGGGAACGCTATCTTCAAGAAGAGGGAGAATCAAGTGCTTATAAATTAAGTATCATCGGTGACAGAAGCTTGCAGGGAGCTATTGCATATCGAGTGGCGGAGGATCATGTGTATATTGATTTATTGGAAAGCTCACCACATAACCGATTTAACAATCCTGAAAGACAATTTATTAATGTAACAGATGTTTTACTAGGAGCTGCTTGTTTAAAAAGCTTTGAAGCAGGAAAAGATGGTTTTGTTGCATTTACACCTAAGACAAGGCTCTACAGTTATTATGCAGACAGATTCAATGCTAAAAATTTAGGTTCCCGTATGTACCTTAACGACATTGATGCATATCGCCTTATTGGGTTATACTATAAATAAGGAGATGATAATCATGTCCAGACTCGCTCGTAATAAAGCTCTAGGTATAAGAACTGTGAACAAGGGTATAAGTGCATATTCTATGAGAGAACTTGAGGGTACTATGATTGTACCTGCCCCTAAAGAAGCTCGAGAAGAGATAGACCACGACATGAAGAAAGTTCGTATAAATTTGATTCAAGAGCTTGGACAAGCGGAATATGATCGACGAATTCAGAATTCCAATAAAATATTTAAAGACCTTATGAATGAAACAGAGACTGGGGACTGACCCCATAACGTGAGACAAATCAAAACACCTTCAAGAGAATCGAGCCATGTCGTAAGATATGGAGATAACCTTGGAGGTGTTTTTACGTTGGTAACGAGAGTGAGTTACCTTAGAAATTAAAGATGAAAGCTATTGAAATGAGATTAGCAAGAGTTCCGGTAAGAGAGTTATGGAGCAGTTGGGAATACGGAATAAGACACAGCTAAAAACATGGATGAGATGGTATCGAAAAGGCGAAGTGCATCGTCTGGAGCAGCCTTTGGGTAAACAATACAGCTACGGAAAAGGTCCGGAACACTCTTCGGAGCTCGAAAAAGTAAAAGCAGGAGAACGGTTCCTGAAGCAGCAACTGGACCTGCTAAAAAAGTACAAGGAACTAGAAAGGAGGTGGAACCTCAAGTCGTCATTGCCTGGGTCGAGTCCATTCGAGAAGAAGTGACGGTGTCTGAGGCTTGTGCATGGCTCGGGATCGCAAGAGCTACCTACTACCGCTGGAAAGCAGCCGTGGAGACAGAGCGTACAGATGCTACGGTGGAGAAGATCCGGCAGCTATGCATCCATCATAAATTTCGGTATGGTTACCGAAAAATCACCGCACTCCTTCGGGCAGAGCAAAGAATCAATCACAAACGAGTTCAGTGGATTATGCAGCGTGAGGGGCTACAGTGCCGCGTGAGGATGAAGAAGCGAAAGGCCACTGGGCAGCCCGCTCATCCAGCAGAACATCTGCTCAAGCGGCAATTCCATACAGAAGCGCCCCTGCAAAAGCTCGTCACGGACATCACCTATTTACCGTTTGGCGGAAAGATGGTGTACTTCTCCAGTATTCTAGATCTGTACAACGGGGAGATTGTGGCTTACAGTATAGCGGACAAGCAAGATACGTCCTTGGTTTTGGATACGCTGAATCAACTTCCAAAACGGACAAGCATGCTGCTCCATAGCGACCAGGGAAGCGTATATACGTCACAGGCTTACCAAGCTGCAGTAAAAGAAAAGGCATTACCATGAGCATGTCCCGTAAAGGAACGCCCGCTGATCATGCCCCCATCCATTCCACACTAAAGTCTGAAACGTTCTACCTCGAAGATCTCATGTGTACAACGACTGGCTGCTTAAACTTGCAAGGTGTTTTGATCCCTTTCTCACAAAGGGGGTCAGTCCCGTCCCCATTTCCGCGGGTGTTTTATCTACTTCGGTGATACGAATATCTTTTTGGCTCTCGTCGATCTCCTGGAACTCACCGTCAAATCGTAAGTAGGAGGCATGAATGGCTTCCTTTAACTCCGATTTGGAAGCGTAGTCGTAGCTGGACATCTCATCGCTCCTTTAAATGATATGGATGATACTCACCCCTTTATATGTACCATTCCCAATATGACAACTGTATGTCTTATTCAAAAATAAAAAAATATCGTTTTTTGTGATTTTATGAAACAAAATTGGTGTGTTCACGAAACAGGATGCAAAATTAATTGAAAAATTAAGACAAAAGATAAGTATTTAGACATATTTTAATATATATTTAAATGTCTATAATTATTGGAGTATAGCGCTTAAGGGCCCTTATTGGTGTTGGGATATGATTCCCACATCAGTACGTTATATACCGTTAGGGCAGGTCATGTCCGATGAACGGTGCAACCATTGCTTTAGTATCTGAATCTAATGAAGAAGGGGATTGTTATATGAAATCGAGTTTGCTAAGAAAATGTGCAAGTGTAATGTTAAGCAGTACGTTGGTACTGTCTTTATCATTACCGTTGCTAGGTCATGCACATGCGGATGGGAATTTACAGATAAGTGATGATTTTGAACAAGGAGAAGCTCAAGGCTTGACCGCAGGTTCGGGGAACTGGTCTGTAGTCAAGGATGGGAATGGTTCTACATACCAACAATCTAGTCGAAGCGAAAGCCATTCCGTTAAAGGTAATACCTCATGGACGAACTATAGCGTGCAAGCAGATGTATATGTAAATGATTTTAATGGCTCCAATCGAGTCTACGTTGCAGGTAGATACACAGATTCCAACAACTTCTATGCAGCATCGCTGTACAACAAGAAAGACGGAGCTCTTGAAATTCGAAAAAAAGTCAAAGGCTCTATGAAGACACTGGCTACCAATAAAAAATACAAACTGGACACGAATACATGGTACAGAGTCAAGCTGGAACTATCCGGTTCGGAAATCAAAATGTATGTCAATGATCAACTGGAGCTGTCCGCTACAGACACCAGCCTCACTGCTGGAGCCATTGGTTTGGTAACCTCCAAAGCAGCTGCCCAATTCGATAATGTGATTGTGTCCGGTGTTTCTTCTGAGGTAGATCCAGGCACACCGCCTGTGAACCCAACCCCAGGCACAGAAAAACCGACTCCTGGAGTCGATCCTAATGTAGCCTCCAAAAACAACTACAATTTGACGGGCTTTTCGTATGGTAATACAGGTGGTGGCAGCATTGCCGATACAGATGCCAACTACAAAAAGGTTTACAACGCCGTAGATCTCAACGAAGCACTGAAGAAAGGCAGCAAGGTCAAAGTGATTGAGATTATGAACGATCTTGATCTCGGTTGGAATGAAATTCCTAGTGCTGCCAAAGCAATGCCTTTTAGTGCCAACAATCCTGTACAGACGCATCCTGTTCTGAAAAAGACGGGTGTGAGCAAAGTCTATATCGAGAATATGAATGGAGTTACGATTTTCTCGGCCAACGGTGCGAAAATCAAACATGCCGGTTTTGTCATCAAACGAAGCTCTAATTTGATTTTCCGTAACCTCGAATTTGACGAACTTTGGGAATGGGATGAAGCAACCAAAGGGAACTATGACAAGAATGATTGGGACTATATTACTGTCGAAGGTGCTAGCTCCAAGGTATGGATTGACCATTGTACATTTAACAAAGCCTATGATGGCTTGGTAGATGTGAAAAAAGGGAGTAACGGAGTTACGATTTCCTGGTCTTTGTTCAAAGGAGATGACCGCAGCTCCAATAGCTGGGTAACCCAACAAGTCAACGCGATGGAAGCAGATAAGTCTTCCTATCCTATGTACGCTTATCTGAGAAGCAGTGCAGTAGGCATGAGTAAAGAAGATATCATTGATATTGCAGCAGGACAAAAGAAAGCGCATCTGGTTGGTGCCACGGAAATGGCAGGTGAAAATGCGGATTTGGAAGTGACGCTGCATCATAATTACTATCTGGATATTCAGGACCGTATGCCACGCTTGCGTGGTGGTAATGCTCATGCATATAACATCGTTATGGATGATGCCGGATTGGCCAGAGCCAAAAAAAGAATTACTTCTGACATGGCAAAAGCAATTGCCGCAAAAGGATACCATTTTGATGTCGTGGGTAATGGTGCAATTTCAACAGAGAACGGCGCGGTGTTGCTAGAAAAATCGTATTTAATTGATGTGTTTTCTCCAGTGCGTAATAATCAAAAAGATCCTAACAAAGCGGATTACACAGGTAAAATCAAAGCCGAAGACGTTATCTTTTCCGACAACGGTACCGTATTCAGAGGAGGCAGTGAAGCTGCGAATAGCCCGTTAGCTCCTTATCCTGCGAAGGCCAAGAGCTTCTCTTGGAATGGGTTTACAACGTTGCCATACAGCTATACTGCCGAAGACCCTGCTAACCTGGTTGCTCAATTACAGGCCAAGGATGGAGCGGGTGCAGGCAAGCTGAACTGGTCGAGTGAAAACTGGCTCAAAACGGTGTACAATACAGCCGCTACGAAAGATGCAATAGTGGAAGAAGATTCCGAATAGGTAGGCATATAAAAAAGCAGCCAGGACAGATATGCTCTGTTTCTGGTTGCTTTTTTGGTACCCACGTTAAGGCTGTGTTCGGTACGAACTTAACCAATAACGACAAACGAGGATACGCCAGCAGGTACGGATCTAACGCGGAATAATACTCCATCATCTCTAAAAGTACGCAGGACATAAGGTTGGTTCGTAGGTGTGCGAACTCTGCTAAATCGGGCAGTACCAAAGCGGTCGAAGCCAGCAGCTTGCACAAAGCTTCCATCTAGACGCCGAAGTGTTGCAAAAAACCCAGACGTGTTAAAAGGCACACCATCATTGTTAGCCCAGATGACCGTAAATCGGCGCAGGGTTTGTGTTGGGCTCACATTGCGATATCTCGTAACAGGAACCTTTCTGCCCGTAGATTTCAATGTTTGTGGAGGACGAATGGCCACTTCAAATCAACTCCTTTGTTGTGATGAGATAGTAAATGCACACAAAGGAGTTTTGGACTGTGTTATAAACTATGACTTCTTATAAATAGGCAGACATCAAACTCGAAATGGCACTCCATGTACATTAAAGTTCGATTTTGGACCTCCTTAGGCCCAATCGCGTCGTAGCGTAAAGAGGTCTTTTAACGCGTCTGTAGACAGCTCAGTAATCCAGCCCTCGGTACTGGTTATGATTTGGTCACTAAGCTGCTGCTTGCTCTCCAGCATTTCGTCAATGCGTTCCTCCAGCGTGCCGAGCGAGATAAACTTGTGCACCTGTACATCCTTCGTTTGTCCCATCCGATAAGCTCGGTCTGTGGCCTGATTTTCAACAGCCGGATTCCACCAGCGATCAAAGTGAAAGACGTGGTTGGCGGCCGTCAGATTCAGGCCCACCCCTCCGGCTTTGAGCGACAAAATAAACACGGATGGCTGCTCGGCAGGGGGGAGCGTGTGAGATTGGAATTGATCAATCATTCGGTCACGCGCCGTTTTGGACGTGCTACCGTTCAGATAGAGCACAGGCTCTTGCAGCTCCTGAGCGAGTACTCGTTGGAGCATCTGACCCATACCAATATACTGTGTAAAAATAAGGCAGCGCTCGCCCTCCTCCCGCAGTTCCTTGACCATAGCCAGAATGCGCTCCAGCTTGGATGAACGGCTAATGACCGTCTCAAGATCGGACGGACTATGGCCGGAAGCCGCTGCCTCCGGGAACGCCTCCTTGGTTAAGAGGGCAGGGTGGTCACAAAGCTGCTTCAACTGGGTCAGGGCGGATAAAATGGCTCCTTTCCGCTCAATCCCTTCCAGCTTCTGCATCCGTTCCATCAACTCTTTGACAATCTGGTCATAGAGCGCGCCCTGCTCAGAGGTCAGATGAATGTAGGTTTTCATCTCATTCTTGTCAGGCAAATCAAGCTGTATAGCAGGGTCCTTCTTCTTGCGCCGCAGCATGAAAGGCTGAACCAGCTTTTGCAAATCTAACGTACGCTGCTCGTTATGTTCCTTCTCAATAGCATTCATAAAACGATTGCTAAAGGCGCGTGAGCTACCCAGATAACCTGGATTGATAAAATCATATATGGACCATAGCTCGGACAAGCGATTTTCAATAGGTGTCCCGGTCAACGCAATCCGATGACGTGCAGGAAAGCTGCGCACGGCTGTGGATTGCTTGGTTTGCGCATTTTTAATGTTTTGCGCTTCATCCAGACAGACCGAATCCCAGGTCATGCTTTGCAGCAGCTCTTGATCCAGGGTTGCCGTAGCGAAGGAGGTCAGGATGACATCGGCCTGCTCGACTTCTTCGCGGAACAAGTCTCCCTGCTCCCGCTTGCTTCCATAGTGCAGCATGACCCTTAATGAAGGAGCGAAGCGGCTGAGCTCCTTCTGCCAGTTGCCCAGCACCGACGTCGGGCAAATCAGCAGCGAACTGGAGCGGACACCCGTCTCAGCGGCAATTTCCTGTAGGTGCAGTAAATAAGTAATAAACTGCACCGTTTTACCGAGTCCCATGTCATCGGCCAGGCACGCACCCAATCCAAAGCGTCGTAAAAAGGCAAGCCAAGCATACCCGTCCCGCTGATACGTCCGCAGCTCGGCTTGCAGCCCATCCGGCACGTCCAATGCAGGCCATTCCGACTGCCGCCCGAGCTGGCTGATCAGCTTCAGCAGATGGGCGTTCAGCTCGACTTCCAGTCGGAAGCGTGCCGCATCCTCCGGCTGCTCACCCGAGGCGTCGCCTTCAGGATCGTCGGCGTTGCCGAGCAGGTGCAGCTGCAGGATGTCCTGAAAGGACAATCCCTGAGCGCTGTCGATCCCGGCCATAGCCCGGCGGATCTGCGCCAGCAGCGCGGGGTCGAGCGCGATCCATTGCCCGCGGAAGCGCACCAAGCGCTCGTTGCGAGCGACTAGCTCGGCGAATTCCGACTCGCTCAGATCGGCATCGCCAATGGCCACACGCCAATCGAACTGGACAATCGAGTCCAGTCCGAACAGCGAGCTGCCCTTCGTGCGCTCTCCCGCCCCTTCGCCCGGGCGTACCTTGGCCCGCAGCTTTGGCTTCTTGCGGGTGGCTGCCTCCCACCAAGCCGGGAGCAGTACCTGCCAGCCGCTTTCCAGCAGACGCTGGCTGTCGGTCGTCAGGAATTGCCACGCCGCTTCGTCGGAGAGCGGGCGATTCAGTACATCATCGCGGCTTCCGGCACGCTGCCCGGCTGGCAAAATAGAGGTCAAGCGTTCCAGCCATCCGACTGAGCGCTCACGGATATGTGCTGTCCAGGCATCGGGCCATGAGCCGGATGCGTACCCATCATCGGCGAGCTGTACAGACACCAGCAACGCCGGGTCTTGCTTGTCCTGCAACACAAGCTTGAGCTGCCAGGACGGCTCGTCGTCCTCCAGCTCTGGCTCCAGCAGTTGCAGAAGCGGCCGAAATGGCGCGGTATCGGCTTTCCAGCCGATGGCGATGAGCCAGGCCTGCGCGTCTAGACCCGCTGCGGCCGGGCGGTTGGGGGCGAAGAGAATCGGATATTCTCTTCGCAAATCGGCGGCTTCCGCTTCGGTGCCGTACCAGCGTTGAAATACGGCAGCCGAGAACGCCGCTATCAGCCCTTCCTGCTCGTCCTTCTCCAAGCGGTCGAGCAATGCAAGCTCTGCCGGTTGGATGTTTTCCAGTGCTTCCGCATCCCACTTCCATTGCAGCTTCCCTGTCTGGAACGCCGTGAAGCTGGGCACATAGGCTTTCGCTTCAATACAGTGAGCAAGTAAAGGGATCAGCCGAAGCCACGGGGCATTGGCCTCGTCCCAGATCCATTCGATATGCTTCAGGAGCTCACACTCTGCTAGAAAAGGAATCACCTGCTCCGAAGGCAGCAGAATAATATCCGTGTCTTGAACATGCTGAATCTCCAGCTCGGTGCCATAAAACGAAGCCTCATGCCAAGCAAACAAACGCTGCTTCAGAATTTGACCGGAAATGCTATAGTTCATGGAGGAATCACCATAGATTAGCGCGTCCCCATAGGTAGTTAATTGGATATGCACCGTAATCGTTTCAGTATATTGGCTCATGATAACAATTTCCCTTTCCGCAATTCCTCCTGTAGCGCCCGCAGGCGGCTATGACGGCTGGTGAAGGTCGTAAAGAACAGCTCCCAGCGTGATTCTTGCTTCAGTTTCTTGTACAGCTTGAACAGCCGCTTTAACAACTTGACTGCTGCTTTATAGCTGGCTCTGTTTTTTTCTAGCACATAGCGTTCTACCGCTTGATGGTAAAAGGGGAGTAGTAAATCAGGCGCGTTCTTTTCAATGGGCTGTAACACGTTCACTCGAAAACTCAAAGGTTCACTGCGTATGCTCAGCTGATAGTCGATCCATGACCGCCATTTCTCGTGAGCAAGTAGTGCCTCTTCATACATCCCCCCGGCAAATGGAAGCATACCCACCAGCGTGTCCCACATGTCCTGCTCCGCTTCTGGAAGGTGCTGCAAAACCAGATCCCAATTATGCATATAATCCTGTAAATGGTCATCCCGATGACTGTGAAGCAGGGGGCCAATATGTCGCAATCCGTCCTTGAGACGTGCCCAATCCTCGGCTTTCCGCAACGCCTGTAAGAACAAAAGCAATTGACTGGAAGAGATTTTTAGTGGGAAAACTCGTTCCGCCTCCTCAAGCAATGCCCAAGCCTCATTATCGTGCGATTGGAAAATATGCATCCAGCTGCGAGCCAACATCCACGGAAGCCGTGCCAAAGTTGTGCCGAGATCCTCCTCAGCCGCCTGCAAATGCTGTAATTCCTCCGTATATATACTGGAGTCCTGTCTTGCGGGATGCACCCAGTACAGCCAAATCTGATAATACGCGTCTGAAAAATAAGTACCGTTACGCGATTCTGTCAGCATTTTTTGGCGTAAATAGGCTAAGGTTTCTGCCATGCGGGCTTCTTGCATCGGTTCATCGGTCAGCTCCAGTGGACTCTCAAAATCACGATCGATCGCTTCTTTAAGCTCATCGGCGGCGATTTGCGTGTAATACCCCATATAGGTATGAGAGGGATAGCCCGGCATGGGAGACTGAGGTACCAGCTTTTCCAGCACACGCAGATGAGCATGCAGTCCGTATAGCTGTTGCATGCCGGGTGAAAGCGGCGGCTTCACAGCATAGATCGAGGCTAAAGCGCTTTGGACAAATTGGGAATTTTGTGTGTTTACATGGTTAAGGGCGATACACTGATCGAACAGATTATGCCACTCTGAAATGGGTATGTCCGGTATTTGGCTTGCAGTTTGACTGAGAGCGTTTCGTGTTGTTTCCTTGTGATCCGGTGAAAAATTCGACCGGGAAGGAGGTGTGGTACGCGTATCAGCTTTTGTCGCCAATCGAGTGAATCCCACCGAATGTGCGTTCACTAAAGCATGTACGGAACGTTCCTGTTCATTGGCGTAATTCAGTAGTACGGCGATCATATGCTTGCAGTTGGTGTGGACAGGGCATGTACATCTGCTGGCAGCAAAAGCGCTCAAGTGGAGATCCACCTCGTATAGCTCGCTTCCATCCACGACAGCTGCAATATGGTCGGCATCAGGCATTACGAATTCTTTTACCTTTCCTTGCTTAAAATACTGGAAACCTCGTTTGATCGTCACGTCATTAAAATGGTCAGCCACGTTTTGAATAAGCTGTTGCCACTGTATATCATCCATAAGATAGGTTGGTTTCATATGCATTAGTCTCCTAAGAGAGAATAGTTGATCTGGTATAGCTTAACTCTTCCATTATATCAGTTCACGAATATAAATTGAGTGGAGGGAGCAGTTGGAAAATTCTCGAAGTATAACCGCCAGATACAGTAAAAAGCCCTCTTACGCTGTGGCGTAAGAAGGCTTGAGTCATCAGCAAGAATGGGGAGGCATTCTCTATTGTTTCCCATCCGGATTCTCTGTTCGATGGAAGACCATAGAGATAACTAGAAGCACCAAGGGTACTACCGCGCATACAGCAATTCCAAAATAACCTAATATTTTATCGTAGTTACCTATTTCAACAAAATTTTGGGGATACATGCTCAGGCAAAATAATATAATTAACGGGAGATAACAGATATACCCGTTCCACTTTTGGGTGAGCTGGCTGATCCCCGTTACAATATAGAAATAATAGTTTGAGGCGGTCATAAAAATTTTGATCGTCCACAAAATGATAAATAATATTTCAAATCGTTCCAGGAACGCGCCGGGGAATTCAATTTGCTGTGCAAAAGAAACGACTGGCCATTGCAGTCGGGAAACTTCCTCAACTGACATACAGCCGACAACCATCGTTACCATTAAAATATATAAACCCATTGCAATCGAGTAGCCAATCGACCCAGCCTTCCATGCTTTTTGTGGGTGGGTCATCACATTAGTTAGTATAAGGATGGATTCAAAACCCATTGTAGAGAAAGGTATAACTTTAAGTGATTCAAAGATCGGTCGCCATCCTTTATGGAAAACAGGGCGCAAATTATCAAGATTAAAATGGTTGACATTAAGAACGACCAACAATAAAAAAACAATAAAGGTTAAAGGAAAAAAAAGCTCGATTAATCGAACCATTGCATGGAGACCGCCCCAGGTCAAATACCCAATAAGCAGAAGAAACGGTAAGAGGATCATACTTATTGGGGTTCTCTCCAGTGCAAGACCTTTGAGGAATTCCGCCATCATTCTACATACAAAGGAGCAGACCATCGTGCAATGTGCAATAAATGCAATATTGATGAGCAGGCCGATGAATTTACCCGCAATCACAGGATTGAGCTCATAGAACGTCTTCCCTGGAAATCTCCGGCACAGTTTAACATGGATAAAAACAATGCCTACCCCAAGCAGACTTGCCAGCAAAAGTCCCTGCCACACGTCGGGCGTTTGTGTCTTTTCCGCGATGGTTCTTGGCAAACTGACAATTCCCACAGCGTACACGGTCGAAGTGACTGTAAGTAAGGCTTGAATTGTGGATATTTTTTCCTGTTTTATGGAAGGTATGTTGGACATTACTCTCCCTCTCCTTTTGTATAAGCACCTGTTCGTTCAATCTGTACTTCAGCCTGAACGTCGATTGGTATTTGACTGAATGTATCTTGCCAATTTTCCTTTACCCGATCCCAGTAAGCGGGATAGTTCACTTTTACTTTTGTTCCAAAACCGACTACATCTGATCTCATTTCTTTCTGAAGTGTGTTTAGCGATTGGGATATGGTCTGTTTGATTTCATCTTGCGCCGCTTCTTTGGCGGTTCGGATGAATGATTCCTTCAGGAAGTCTACAGAAATAACCGAGTTTTCGTTTAGTTTGACATCTGTTTTGATACGAACCGTGAATGAGAGATCCTGTCCATTGAGGTGGGGAATAAGTTTACTATGGGCATCCTCAACTTCAAACACCATGTGTTGTTTCGTCTTTGGGTCCTCAACTTTAATAATGGAACCCTTCGTTTTTCCCAGCATCCAGTTGATCCCGATAACATTCTCTTCGTCCAGCCAATAAGCAAATTTCTTCGTTTTGCCGCTGACCAGAGCTGCTCCTGAGAAGTGGTTGCCGTCATTGCTTTCTAGGCATTGAATGAGGAAGTCAGCTCCTTGTGAGATATGTGTAGACATTTCCCCTAATGTTATTCTATAAGGTATTTTTGAGTTGAAGTCACTATTTTTAGCCAATGCTTCAAGATCAATGGAAGGTATCTCTTTATGTTTGCCAATCTTATTGAGCGCTTCTTTCGCATTTCCTTTTACGATCATAACAAGTGATTTTCGACTCGGTTTATAGGAGCGAGTAAACGTATCTAACAATTGGTCGATTCTTGTTTTTTGTATAGCTTGGTCACTAATCAAAATCAAGCGAATAAAACTATATAAAGGAGCACGGGCTACCTGCTTGGCCTGTTCCCTGGAAGCAGACTGGATTGAATCTTTGTTAAAGGTTGTTACGTTGCTATACATATTTTTTCTGGATTTCTGCGCTATTAAGTGCTGGTAGGTAAGTTCCAGCATATCCTGCTGATCCGTATCAATGGCGACGCCTTGAATAATACTCAAGTTATCGATCTCTCTGCTATCCCAACAACCGGTGAGGAGAGCAGCACATGCAATCCATGCAGCAAAGCATTTTTGCGCCCATAGGGTTCGACGAAACAGAAAGATGTAAGAGAGCATAGGTTTACTTCCTTTTTCTGTTAGATTGTATTTCGTCCTGTGTCTTTAGCATCATAGGACGCTTTTTGAGATATTTAAAAGGAACCCGAACCAAAGTATCCTGTTGATCTCTTAGTCGAACTGGGGCTAGAGGCGACATGTAAGGAACTCCAAAGCTTTTGATCTGGACCATGTGTACGCCTAAACAAATAAAGGCTAAAATTACTCCATACAGCCCATAAATTCCTGCGATCACCATAATGGGGAAACGAAGAAGCCGGATTCCAATACTGCCGCTGTACTGCGGGCTTGCAAAGGACGCAATGGCAGTAAGACCAACGACAATAATCAGAAAAGCACTTACGATCGCCGCCTCGACAGCGGCTTGTCCAATAACAAGACCGCCTACAATACCGATGACTTGTCCTATGCCTTTAGGTAGCCGCAGACTTGCCTCGCGCAGTATTTCCAATGATAACTCCATAATTAGAGCTTCCACAAAAACGGGAAAGGGAATTCCTTCCCTTGAGGCAACGATAGACATCACCAGCTCAGGCGGGATTAATCCGGGATGGAAAGAAATAAGTGCAACGTACAGCGAAGGCAGGAATGTTGCAATGAACAGAGCCATTAAACGAAGCATGCGGAAAAATGTTCCTAAAGGAAAACGCTCGTAATAATCCTCTGGGGATTGAGCCAGCATCCAGAAGGTCATGGGAGCAATCAGGACAAAAGGAGTGCCATCAAGCATAATGACAACTCTTCCGGACATTAAAGCATTTATAGCTTTATCCGAGCGTTCAGAGGCTTGAATCTGTGGGAATGGAGACCATGAATGTTCCTCAATCCATTGCTCAATAATCCCGGTATCGGAAGCATCGTCCACATCAATCGTTTCGACTCTTCGTTTAACTTCCTGAACTAGCTCCGGATTTGCGATATCTGATATGTACAAAATCGCTAACTTCCGTGAAGATCTTCTTCCTATGGTCATTTTATCTATTTTGAAACTTAGATCTTTGATATGCCGCCTTACCATTGCCAGGTTGCTTTCCAAATCTTCAATAAAACCTTCTCTCGGTCCTCTAACCAAAGTTTCGGTGCTTGGTTCATCGACACTTCGCGACGGAAACTGGCCCGTAGAAGCAAAAAAAACATCATCGGTTCCTTCGATCAGCAGACAGGTATTTCCCGATAACACTTCGTGTACACACGTCTCAAGGTCTGTCTCTTCTTCCATATCGATCGTAAATGCTGTCTGCTGTATCAGCTCCTCCTTTATTTTCTCAGGATTAACTTGGGAGTGGCTTTCACGGATTCCAGTTAAAATGAGCGGCTTGACGATTTGTTCGTTAATGATGCTCGTATCCGCAATACCGGAGAGATAGATCATAATTACATGAATCCCCGTTTGGCCCACATTCATTTTCTTGAAGACGACATCAGGAAGATGACCCAGGGTCTTTTGTAGATGGTCCAATTTCGCCTCGAGTGATCTTGCCATGACTCGTCCTCCTTCAAAAGATATGCATGTAATATGTGTAAAATGGTAATAAATATTCATGGAATGGTAATCTATTGTGTTTGACGATGGAGGAGCTGAAGACGCGAGAGACAGAGGGAGGTCTTTGAGTGTATGTAATAAACAAAAACGAACACCAGTGGTGTCCGTTTTTGGTCATACATATGAGGCGAGGGTACTCTCTCCCAGAGATAACGCCATATAAATTCCTCCGAGTGGAGTCACTTTTTGAACTCGTAAAAATGTGCCTCCAACATGCTCAGAGAAAGCTCGGCAGTCGTGGCTACCACGATATCTGCACCTTGCATTTTTGAAGGTGTTCCTACACCGACCGCAAACATCCCGGCATCCTTGATCGCCTGTATGCCAGCCTGTGCGTCCTCTATACCGATACAATCGGCAGGCTGAACGCCCAGATTTGCAGCTCCAGTGAGGAAAATTTCCGGGTCAGGCTTGCCATGCCGAATGGCGGTAACATCCACCACACTGTCAAAATAGTACGCCAGCTCCAGTCGCTCCAGGATAAACGCTGCATTTTTACTTGCAGAGGCCAGCGCGATGCCGATTCGGGCTTCACGAAGTTCTGTCAGAAGCGCTTTAATGCCTGGAAGAATGTCCGAGGGAGTTACAGCTGAGATGAGCCGCTGATACTCCGTATTTTTCCGTGTGGCTAGTTCTTGCTTGCCTTCTTCTGAAAACGTATTGGACAGATTACCGCGCGCCAGTATTTTGTCGAGCGATTCCGTACGGCTGATTCCTTTTAACTGTTCATTAAATTCCCGATCAAAAGGGATGTTCAACGCTGCCGCCAAGCTGCCCCATGCCTGAAAATGGTATTCGGCGGTATCTGTAATGACTCCGTCCAGATCAAAAATGACTGCCTTCATTTGGTTTCCCCCTGTCTGCCCGATTTATGAAACGCTGTTCGTCATTAACGGCTGCCCACTGGTAATGTGCGTTGGCTGTCCATACAGCTCTAGCGTCAGCGGTTCTCCATCCAACAGGGTAATGATCACTTCATTTTCCTGTACGAGAATACTTAGCAAGCGACCGCGATAGTTGATTTTAAACGTATATTTGGTCCAGTCTTGAGGCAAGAAGGGGGAGAAGCTTAATGTTTCATTATAGGTTCTCATCCCGGCAAATCCCTGTACAATCGCCAGCCAGCTTCCCGTCATGGAAGTGATATGAAGGCCGTCTTCGGTATCGTTATTATAGTTATCCAGATCCAGACGGGCCGTCCGCTTATACATCTCGACTGCTTTTTCCTCCATTTTGAGTTCGGCAGCCAGCACGGCGTGAATGGACGGGGACAGACTGGATTCATGAACAGTCATGGGCTCGTAAAATGCAAAATTGCGCGCTTTTTCCTCCAGCGTGAACTGGTCTCCGAAGAAATACAGCCCTTGCAGCACATCTGCCTGCTTAATGAAGCATGAACGCAGGATTTTATCCCATGACCATTTCTGGTTTAGTGGAAGGTTGCTGGGATCAAGGGCGGATACAGGCTGCAAATCCTTATCCATAAAGGTATCGTGTTGTACGAAGACTTCCCGCTCCTCATCATAGGGATAATACATGTGAGTGATGATATCCTGCCAATGTGCAAGCTCATCAGCCGTAACTGCCAGGCGCTGCGCTTTCTCAGTCGAAATTTGAGGCAAGACCGATAGGGTATATTTCAGAACCCATGCAGCCAGCGTGTTGGTATACCAGTTATTATTGACGTTATTTTCGTATTCGTTTGGCCCGGTAACCCCGTGGATCATATACTGCTGCTGGCTTTTGGAAAAATGAACCCGGTCGGCCCAGAAGCGGCTAATTTCGACCAGTACATCTACGCCGTAGTCATGCAGATAGGTCAAGTCCCCCGTATAATTGGTGTAATTGTAAATGGCGTAGGCAATGGCACCGTTACGATGAATTTCCTCGAAGGTAATTTCCCATTCGTTATGGCATTCCACACCCGTAAAAGTGACCATAGGATACAGTGCTCCTCGAAGCCCTTGCTGGGCTGCGTTATGCTTGGCACCCTCCAGTTGTTGATGACGGTACAGCAGCAGATTCCGGGTTACATCCGGGTCTGCGAGCGCCAGGTACATAGGTACGGCATATGCTTCTGTGTCCCAATAGGTGGCACCGCCATATTTTTCACCTGTAAAGCCCTTGGGACCAATGTTCAGACGGGCATCTTCACCGTAGTACGTAGAGAACAGCTGGAAAATGTTAAAGCGTATTCCCTGCTGGGCCTCCGTATCTCCCTCTATTTCTACATCTGCTTTGTCCCAACGACGGGCCCAAGCTGCGACATGCTCTTGTTTAAGAGAAGTGTAGCTTTTGTTCACAGCTTCTACGGCGATGCGTTCAGCTTGTGGAATCAATGCGTCCTTTTCCATATCTCGTGAAGTGGTAACAGCCACAAATTTTTGCAGCTGGATACTGTCGCCCGGAGCAACGCTGTATTGATAGTGGCGTGCAGCATACAAAAAGCCCTCTTCCGTCGTCTGCTGATCCTGTCCCTCGGTCACAATACCCATGGTAGCGTTTACGGTAAAGCGCGGAATACCGAAGGGATTATCTATAGTTGTTGTGGATAGGCTGATGAATTGTTCCTGAACCTCTCGAGCCTCCTCCAGCCAAAAAACCTCATCATAGTTCGTGTCTTCATTCTTCGTATTGCCGTCCAAATAGGGGACAAGCTCTATAGTTAGAGGTTGCTCACTTATATTCGTTGCTTGGTAATCAATCAGGCATAGCTCACGAGTGATGATGCTCAGAAAACGCTCCGTAGTGATACGAACCTGATCGTTCACGGTGCAGGTGCGTCGCAGGATCCCCTGTTTCATGTCCAACTCCTGCACAAAATCGCTGATGTGTGCCGTAAATAAGTCTACTTCCTCTTGGTTTACGATCAGACGGATGCCGATGAAGTTCATGGCATTGATGACCTTACCAAAATACTCAGGATAGCCGTTTTTCCACCAGCCGACCTTTGTTTTATCGGGGAACCATACACCGGAGATATAAGTTCCTTGATGATGATCCCCTGAATACGTTTCTTCGAAATTGCCGCGCATGCCCATATAACCGTTGCCTATGGACGTTAAGCTTTCCTGTAATCGCATGTGTGTGCTATGTAGAGCGTGTGTTGTCAGCTTCCAACTATCTACGTCAAATAATCGGTTGTAAACCATGAGTGCGTACCCCTCTCGGAAAATGAGATCGTTGTTTTAACGAGACCAATATATGAGCGAGTTCAGTATATAGTGCAACCGTTTGCCCTGTCAACGCAAAAAAACTGATTTTATGGATATCCACAAAATCAGTTCTTGTTCATTTCTTAGAGATTCATAGTACCTGGCTGGATTTGCGCTCCACGATTCGGTGGGGCACAATGATGTGTTTGGTCAGTTCCTTGGGGTCTTCGATTTTTTCAATCAGGCTTTTGGCAGCCTGATAACCCAGAGTAAAGATATCAATATCCACGGATGTAAGAGGGGGATTCATCAGCTCAGCCAGCATTAGATTATTGAAGCTCACCATGGATAACTGCTCTGGCATGGACACGCCTAACTGAGCAAGCATTTTCTGTACGGCCATGGCTACAAGGTCGTCGCTAACGATCATCGCAGTAGGCGGCGGTGTAGCCTGCAATAACGCGCGCATGTCCTCCAGATTAAAGGGCTCTCTGACCACGTATTCCTTCGGTAGAGGCAAGCCAGCCTCTCGTAGCGCATCTTGGTAGCCTCGGAGTCTTTCAAGATTCACGATGTGTTCCTGATCACCGCCAACATAAGCAATGCGCTGATGATTCAGCCCAGTCAAATAAGTGACCACATCCTTGGCAGCCTGGTAGTTATCATTGTCTACATGGGTGGTTTCGCTGACAAACTGTTGAGGCTTGCCGATTACGGTATAGGGAATTTTTTCTTTGTGAAGATACTCCACGATGCTATCCTTTTGCTTGGAGTACAGGACAATGTAGCCGTCAACGCGTCCGGTCCGGGTCATCAGCTTTACGCGGGATAGCAATTCATCACTCGTTTTGCCTGTGACAATCGACAGTGTATAGTTGTGCTCGTTTACCCATTCACTGATCCCGCGAAGACTTTCCGGAAAGAAAGGATTTTGAAAGATCGCCACATCCGATTCAGGCATAATAATGCCAATTGACTGTGTGACTCGGTTAGCCAGACTCTGAGCTGAATAGTTGGGTTCATAGCCAAGCGCCTTCATTTCTTTACGGACACGTGCCTTGGTAGCTTCGCTGATTTTGGGGCTGTCTTGAATGACGCGGGATACGGTGGAGGTAGCAACATTAGCACGTTTTGCGACATCTTTGATGGTTACTGCCATCGTCTTCGTCTCCTTTTGCTATCTCAAGCAGGAAATATTATGTTCTATCATACGATATTGCTCGAAAATCAACAAATTCGCGGTTTTTTCGAGTATTTCTATCATTATTAACCAAGGTATTTACAATTAGGGTATTGCTAATAGAAAGCGATATCATTATAATAATTGTGCAACCGATTGCATAATATTTTTTGAGTACTACCCATGCTATACATACTATAAGGGATGGAGACTGAACGAGCATGAAAAAACTTCTATCATTTGATTTTTGGCAAAAGCTTGGGAAGGCACTGCTTGTGGTTGTTGCGGTTATGCCGGCGGCCGGGATTATGATTTCGCTTGGTAAAGTAGTGGCGATGTTGGCTGGTGATATTCATTTCTGGTTGACCGTCGGCGGGGTCATGGAGAATTTGGGTTGGGGTATTATCAATAACTTACACATTCTATTTGCGGTAGCGATAGGTGGTTCCTGGGCTAAGGAACGGGCGGGCGGGGCTTTTGCTGCTTTAATTGCCTTTATTCTCATCAATGTTTCAACAGGGACGATTTTGGGCGTATCGTCGAAGATGTTAACCCAGGAGGGAGCAACCACCCATACACTCTTCGGTGCATCGATTCCGGTCAGTGGTTATTTTACCTCTGTCTTAGGAGCACCTGCACTTAACATGGGCGTGTTTGTCGGTATCATCTCCGGATTCGTCGGAGCGGTGGTATTTAACAAGTACTATAACTACCGCAAGCTGCCGGACGCTTTAGCCTTTTTTAACGGTAAACGTTTTGTTCCTTTTGTCGTGATTTTATGGTCTGTCATCGTAAGTTTGATCATGTCTGCCATCTGGCCATTTGTCCAGGGAGGGATCAATCAGTTCGGCATTTGGTTGGCGACTTCGGGAGAATCGGCTCCTTTTGTAGCGCCATTTGTCTATGGTACACTGGAAAGACTGCTGATTCCTTTTGGACTTCATCATATGCTGACCGTTCCTATTAACTATACTCAACTTGGAGGCGTTTACACGACGCTTACAGGTTCCGGGGCAGGAAGCGTCGTTGCCGGGCAAGACCCGCTGTGGCTGGCTTGGGCAAGTGACCTGAGTGCGCTTCGTGGTACCGATCCGACAGCCTACAATAGCTTGTTGGAAGGCGTGACGCCTGCCCGCTTCAAGGTAGGACAAATGATTGGTGGAGCAGGTATCCTTATGGGACTAGCGGTGGCTATGTATCGCCGTGTAGACAAAGACAAACGCAGCAAGTACAAGTCGATGATCTTTTCGGCAGCCGCAGCTGTCTTTTTAACAGGGGTAACGGAGCCACTGGAATTCATGTTTATGTTCGTGGCGCCTGTGCTGTATGTGGTTTATGCTATTCTTACCGGTATTGCGTTCGGAATGGCCGACATCATACATTTGCGTTTACATTCATTTGGTATGATTGAACTGCTGACTCGAATGCCGTTGTCTATAAATGCGGGGTTGGTGCAGGATATTATTAACTTCGTGCTGACTTGTGTGGTGTTTGCGGTAGCAACCTACTTTATCGCTTATTTTATGATCGGTAAATTCCAAATGGCTACGCCGGGAAGACTGGGGAACTATACGGATGAGGAGCCTCAAGGGACTTCCGAGGCAGGGAGTACGAAGACAGAGGGTGTGGCAGCTACTTCCACTCAAAATCAACTGGCTACGGATATCATCAAGACACTTGGGGGTGAGCAGAACATTGTCGAGGTGGACGCTTGCATGACCCGTCTGCGTGTGACGGTGAAGGATACAGATGCCGTTGGGGACGAAAAGACGTGGAAAGCGCTGGGTGCCTTGGGCTTGATAAAAGTAGATAATGGGGTGCAGGCGGTTTACGGACCGAAGGCTGATGTGCTTAAATCAGATATACAAGACATACTCAACAGGTGATTACTTTGAAGTTGTTAACCTTAAATGCACATGCTTGGATGGAAGAAAATCAGCACGATAAGCTAAAGCAACTGGCTGCCTTTATTGATGAACAGCAGTTTGATGTCATTGCTTTACAGGAAGTGAACCAGTCCATGGAAGAGGCTCCTTTGTCAGCCGACGATTTGGGCACTTACCATAGCGCAGATCCTGAAGTTGTCATTAAGCGTGATAACTATGCGTATGTGCTGAACGGGCTATTGTCTGATAGCTATCATTGGACGTGGGCTCCCGCGCATGTTGGTTTTGCTAAATACGACGAGGGGTTGGCGATTCTGTCGAAAACACCGATTACAGCTACGGTGAACGAATATGTTTCCTCGCTACAGGATTATGACAACTACCGCTCGCGTAAAATTGTCGGTATTCAAAATGTGGTGGACGGAGTTCAGGCCTGGTTTGTAAGTGGACATTTTAACTGGTGGAATGATGAAGAATCCTTCCGTGGACTATGGGATCGTACAACCAAAGTGCTAAATTCTTTTGCTCCGACTCCTGTGTTTATGATGGGTGATTTCAACAACGCGGCTGAAGTGCGCGGAGAAGGATATGACTATGTACTGCAATCCGGCTGGTCGGACACCTATCCGAATGCAGCAGTACGTGATGATGGCCACACGGTGATTAAAGCTATTGCTGGCTGGGAAAGTAATGCGGAGCCGCTCCGCATTGACTTTATCTTCTCCAATAAGGCTGCACAGGTACAATCCTCAACCGTTGTACTGAACGGGAAAACAGGACCAGTTGTATCGGATCATTTTGGGGTTGCAGTTGAGTTGGAGCTGTGATGAAAAAGGAGGCCATTTGCCTATGCAATTGGCCTTTTTCTTATAGGTTTTGACTTGAAACGAATGACATATTGAATAACCATAGCAATCAACACCAAGATCAAATTGTAGTAAAAGGGAGTGTTGATGCTAAATCGTTCCATGAGTGCCCCTGCGATGATCGGAGACACAATGGCCCCCAATTCGGACAAAGATACGACGTTGCCGATAAATGAGCTCCTATTCTCCTCAGGAATAACGTCCCCTAGTTGTGAGTAAAAGGAATCCAGATAGCTGGCTCCTCCTACGCCTCCGATGAACATCCCTAAGTATACGATCCACGGTTCTGTAAACCAAAGAAATAAGATGATTTCCACCATGATCAACAATAGACCGAGGATACAAAGCATCAAGCGATCCTTAAGTAGATCAGATATTCTGCCAATAAAGGGTGCTGATATGAAGGTCGATATGCCGATAATTGTAAAAGCTAAGCTAATTTCTGCGGGGCTCCAATGGAGCTTGTAGGTTGCATATATGGAGAAGTACGTTAAAAATATAGCGAATGCACTCATTTCAAGAAAATGAACGGTAGAATAGACAAGTAATTGTTTCGTTAACATGGTTTTTCCTTTGGGTTTTAGAGGGGGCGAATGCTGTTCTTGTGGCTTTAAGGGAGAACGGAGGAAGGTCATTCTTGAAACGGCAACGAAGGATATACATGAGAAAATAGCAACGAAATAAAACGGAATGGATAAAGAAAAATAAGAAACAATAGCTCCACTCATAAGAGGCCCCAAAATCATACCGGCACCTTCACTGCTGCTGATATATCCATTGAGCGTACCTCGATTCTCTGGGGTGCTCATATGGTTGATCGTGACTCTTACAAAGACGGTTAGCCCTATAGCTACCAAGCCCTGGAGGAGTCTCAGTATGGATAAAATGATGAAGCTTGTTGCAATTGGAAACAGGAGCATACAAGCGATTTCAGCAATAAGCAAGCTCAACCCCAAGCGTTTTGCGCCAATCTTTTCATAAATTCGTCCTGCCAAGCCCCCACCAAGAAATCTCCCCACATAAAACAGAGAAAATAAAATGCTCATGCCGAGTACGGATATCCCGAATTGCTCTACATAAATAGCAAAGAGTGGAAGGATCATACTTCCACTCATGTTAGCAATAAGGCTGATCACGATCATACAGGCGATATTACGATTTAAATATAAGTGTCTCACCATAACCTCGAAACCTCTCTTTGATCTTGCATCATGAGAACCGTTATTCGGATTGCACTTGATTACGGATGAACGGCTTCAAGTCGAGTTAGCGGGCTCCCATATAGGGTACGCGAGCGAGTTCTTCGCGGTGCCTAAATCTCAATGCAATGATGGAGGTATGAAGCAGCGGATGGGGGAAATCTTGATTAGAGCGTGGTGTTGCCTTTAAGCTGGAAAGCCGCCTCCTGGTGGTGGCCAAGCTCCATAAATCCGGCGTAGCAGTACGATTTCACCCAAATGATATGAATTGTGGGAAGCGATATTCCGCAGCAGTCCTGCTTTCGTTTCACCTGGGAAATGAGCTAGTGAATCATCCAGTTGCGCGGTTTCGGCAATCTGTACAGCCTGATCTATGCCCTGTAAAAATTCGTTAATGAGAGCCTGCCATGCCTCTTCGCTTTGCGGTCCAGTCTCTTCGGGCCAGCTTTCCATGACATTGCCCGGAAGCTGGGGCTTCCGTCCTTCCAAATGCTCCAGCATAAATTGCTGCCAGTAAATCATATGCTTCAGTAGTTGATAAATGCTGTAGGGCATTTCTGCATGTTTCTTCCCTGCCAGCTCGACGTCAATGTCTGGTAAAGCCCGAGCTACTCGAATATGTCCACGTTCCCCGACCAGTGATTTAACCAGTGCTTGACCGAATAATTGGTTTGCATCTGACATGTATGATCATCCCTTCTATAGAGAGTTTGTTTTAGCTTAGTCTCATTTAACGATTATACAATTATATTTTATGAAATGGAAATGGATGCATGGTTTAAAGTAAAGGGTAGAAATCTTTTTAAAAGTAGTTGATAATTGTTCTCAATTAAATTACAATAATATTATTTCAATAGAAACAATAAACAATGGCTGTATATGTTGTTTGATATATACGGAAATGTTAAGGGGAGCTTTCTGTATGTATATATTGTTTCATGAGAAACAATTAGGTGGTGGAAATAAAGATTTTAGATAGGGGTGTGAACATGGATTACGAAGTGATTGTAGTAGGCGGCGGACCTGTTGGAATGTGGTTAGCTGCTGAGTTGGCATTAGCAAGCGTAAGCGTATGTGTAATTGAACGTTTAGAGGAGCCTAGTGGCCAGTCGCGTGCGCTTACGCTACATCCACGGACGCTTGAGATGTTTGATATGCGTGGATTGAAGGAGCGGTTTATGAAGCGCGGCAGACCTATACGTACGGGTCACTTTTCAATGCTGAATACCCGCTTGGATTTTTCTGTGCTTGATAGTTCTTCTAATTATACGTTGTTTATTCCACAGGTGATTACAGAGCAAGTGATCGAGGAGCATGCGCTCAAGCTGGGAGTTGTCGTCCATCGTGGCATGGAAGTGGTATCTGTGCGAGAGCGCGAGCAGGGCGTAGAGGTGGTGAGTGTATGCACTTCTGGACCACAAGCCAATGTATCGGTAATGACTGCTGCTTATGTCGTAGGAGCGGATGGGGCTGGGAGTATCGTGCGTAAACAAGCCGGGATTGCTTTTCCGGGCACGGATACGACTCTGACCGCTGTATTGGCGGATGTAGAGTTAGCCAATCCGCCTGAAAGTGGCGTACATTCCGAATATAGTGAACGAGGTGGGGTGATGATTGCCCCCGTGTATCCAGATATTTATCGGGTTATTTTGACTACACCGCAAATGATGGAGATTCCGAAGGACGTACCTGTGACGCTGGAAGAAGTGCAGACAGGACTGTATGATCTGCTCGGTACAGATCTTGGCGTATCCAATCCTCGCTGGTTATCTCGATTCGGGAATGCAACACGGCAGGCGCAGACCTATCGTAAAGGGAGAATCCTGCTAGCAGGTGATGCTGCGCATATCCACTTCCCGGCAGGTGGACAGGGAATGAATGTTGGCTTGCAAGAGGCGGCAAATCTGGGATGGAAGCTGGCCGGAGTGATTCGTGGCTGGGCTCCAGACACGCTGCTGAGTAGCTATCATGACGAACGTTATCCGGTTAATACGCAGTTCTTACGGAATACCGAGGTTCAGACCCGCTTATTGGGCTTTACGCCTGCTGTATTGGCACACCGCCAATTACATGAGGAATGGTTCCGCCATCCGGAAATTAATCAATCTATGGCAGAGCAGATTAGTGCACTGGATGTATGTTATCCAGCGGTTGGCAATATACCGCAGCATCCACTGAACGGGAAACGGTTTGCTGATTTTGAATTGCATTTGCCTGACGGAATGACATCGTATGCTTACGATCTTCTTCATGAAGGCCGCTTTGTACTTCTCCATCTTGCACAGGATAATGAGGTATCGAATGAGTTTCGCCATAGCTCACTTTCACATATTTCATATGTGGAGGCCGTAGTCGAAGAATTGCCCGTGGGATGGAAAGATGTGCATACGGTTCTCATCCGTCCGGATGGGTATATCGCTTGGGCCATTTCTATGAAACAAACGGATATATTGAGTGTGATTAAGGAAGGCATTGCCACATTGATATAAAAGGGAAAGGGTATGTTCATAACATGACCATATTGTTTCTTGTGCAACAAATGTGGGCTATAATGAAAGGAGGAGTTTGCCAAAGGAGTGACTATTTGTTCGTATGGAAAAGGCGACATCGGTTCAGCATGTCTATGATTTGCTTATTAAGATGAATCATCAGTGGGAGCAGCATCAGCAGAGAGAAAGCATGACCTTTCTCGAAGAAATCCGCGAGCATTTTGATGGAATGACTTCGCTCAATATGACGGATGTGCACGTTATGGATTGTATCGGGCGGCATGAGCCGATCAATGTTACAACCTTAGCGCAACGAATGGAGCTGAGCAAAGGTACCGTTTCGAAAGTGAGCACCAAGCTGCTCAAGGAAGGCTGGATTCGCAGAACCCAGCTGAACGACAACAAAAAAGAAATTTATTTTCGGCTAACCCCGTTGGGAAAAAAACTCTTTCTTGTACATGAGCGGCTGCATGCTGAGGTACAGCAGCAGTTATTTCAATTTTTAAATCGCTACAGCTCGGAAGAACTGAATGTCTTGAAACGTCTGCTGTCCGATGGTGTAGATCTCTTGGAAGCTATGGAGTGGCAGGGAAAGAGTCTGGACTAAAGGGATATCTAATCATCAACGATGGGCACCTGTTTTATCTCCGTGTGATAGCCACATGGGAAGATGCAGGTGCTTTTTCTCTTAATGCCAGCATTTTGCATAATTCGATTCCCAACGCTCGAAGGTGCAATATATAGACGGACTAACCCATTCCGATCTATATATTGCTGATTTTTGAATACTCTTGGGAGTTATGCAAAATGCTTAATGCAATAGCCGTTTTGCTTCCATATAGAGCACCTGTACGAACTTTTTCGTATTAATGCGGGCTTGGGACAGTGAAGGCTCCACATTGTTTTGCAGCTCCAGCATTTTTTTGCGGATTTCTGTAAAGTCAAAAAATTTGGATGCATAATTTTCAAATTTAGGATGGGTATAGTCAGTCAACCCGAGCGATACAATATGGCTTAGCGTCTGGAAAATAGCGCGGCGGACACGCTGCTCCGATGCTTTGATTTCCTTACTCAGCTCTACTGCTGAGGCTGAAGCACCTAACCGTTTGGACGCTACATTAGCAAATATATCCTTCAACGGCGGGAACAGATAGGGAGACAGATTGCCTGTTTCCTCCTCATACTGGTCCAGAAATTCCAGCATGTCCAGTAAATCCATACTCCCGGCTTCGCCGATCATTCCCATTTCGGAGAGCAGAAACTGCCCAGAAGTTACGATGTTTCGGGTCGGTTCAATCGTTGCCGTTGGGTTATTCGATGTGAACATCGACAACTCTTGAAGCGTCCGCTGGATATCCGTAATCGACTGCTGCATGCGCAGACGCTCAGCCACCTTATGAATAACTGCAATAATCTCCAGTCGATTCAAAGGCTTGGCCACATAATATTCAATACCGAGCGAGTACGCCTCGCCGATCATGTTTTTGGATTCGATTCGAGAAATCATAATGATTTTGCCGCTGAATTGATCGCCGAGTGCACGCACGGTCTGAATGCCGTCACGAAGCGGCATCAGCAAGTCAATTAGCAATACATCAATCCGGTTCAGCTCCAGGAGGCCGCTATTCACGTAGGAACCATCCTCTGCCTCCCCGATGACTTCCCCTAGACCTTCGTCTTCAATAATGTCTGCCAGCATAGAACGAATTCCCTGATCGTCATCCACAATATAAAAACGCATCCGGGCTATCTTCCTTTCTCCGTCAGTTTCCGTAAAGGCAATGTAATTCTAAAAGTGGTCTGTAATCTATCTGTATTCTCTTCCTCAATCTGTTGCAGTTCAATCGTTCCTTCAAGGCTCTCCGCGACCTCACGTACATAAAACAATCCCATACCGGTCGACGGCTGTCCTCCCTCATCATACTTGGTCGTATACCCTGGTGTGAAGACCATTTCCCGTTTCCGCTGAGGAATACCTGGACCGTTGTCGGTAACACTAAAGGAAGCTATATCCTCTTTTCCCGGAAGACAGCGAATAGAAACGTCAATCCTTCCGTCGTCCCTCATGGCTTCAACCGCATTGGCTGTCAGGTTATTAATGAGTGTCAGAACGGTATAAACATGTAGCTTGGGCAACAAAGGATCGACATCTAGGGTAAAACGAATAGACTTATCCAGTGATTGGGCGTACTTGCTGTTCGTTCGGATGATGAGCTCCCCAAGCTCTTGGGAAGCCATGTAATGCACTCCGCTTTCGGCATCAATCAGCTTGGACAAACCAGCAAAAATCCGCTGGCTATCTTTTTTAATCTCGTGAACCTGTCCGGAAATACGAAGTGCCTGTCTGGCGTAATGTTCTCTATCCTTTAGAGATTCATCCTGCTGCAGCTCACGGTACAGTTCGTAGCTTTCACGAGTGATTTGTTCTGCATGTGACAGCGTTTTGCCTAACTGGACCGACTCCTCATACAAGTCCGATACAAGAAGTAAAATTCGCTCCGTCTGCTGTCTTTGTGCCTCTTCATGCTGGACCGATTGATTTAACCGAATCATATTATAAAACCCAAGCACGAAGAAGCTGCGGATCATAGCCATAAAAGCTACTTTACTGATCTTAATGATGTCCCAGAAGTCGCCGTCAATGCTCCACCGGACGCTAAGTTCCGACACACTTGCGGCAACCTCAATCCCTACAGAGAGGATGCCCACACGGAGTGCGCGGTAAGGCTCAGCATTAATGTTAAGGAGCTGAAAGAGCAGACCGTAGACCATGTAATAAAAAAAGGTAGGGCCATGCAGGATCAGCAACTCTTCGAAGGGAAGGCCGGGCTGAGTGTAATGATTGAGTAAGATGCGAAAGGCGACTACCGCTATCCCTGCAAGCACTCCCGATAATGCAGGCGGAATATGACGAATAGATAACAGAAAGAAAAAAAATACAGGCGTACCAAAGCTGAGACGGAATGTATTAGCGAACGGGTGAATATTCAGCTCACCTGCGAGCGGTACAAATACAAGCATGAGCAGGAAAAGGAGCGTGTTCAACTTCATCCATATTCACCTCCTGGGTATTCAGTCAGAAAGGCAATGTGAGCTAAATTCACAGGCTCGTCGTTAAAGTTTGTGAATTTATAGAAAAAAATAAATACAGCTGTAGATAATTGTCGGTTTTTATAGATCAGATTGTAGTATAAATAACATCATTTGAATATTAAGAACAGCATACTGCAAAAATATACAAATCAGCCAGGGGGGGACACGAAGTGAAAAAGATTAATTTGACGATGCAAATCTTTATCGGTCTGGCTTTAGGTATTATTATTGGTGCCTTATTTTACGGCAATTCAGGGGTGGAAGTCTACTTAAAGCCAATCGGCGATATTTTCATCCGCTTGATCAAGATGATTGTCGTGCCTATTGTGATCTCAACGCTCATTATCGGCGTTGCCGGCGTGGGCGATATGAAAAAACTAGGTAAACTTGGCGGAAAGTCTATTCTGTACTTTGAGATTGTAACGACAATCGCCATCCTGTTCGGACTGCTTGTTGCTAATCTGGTTCGACCTGGTGACGGCGTGGACATGTCCCACCTGGCGAAGAGTGATATCCATTCCTATGTGGAGACTGCAGAGAAGTCAGGGCATAGCTTTATAGATACGATTGTGCATATTGTTCCTACCAATGTTATTCAAGCTCTGGGCGAGGGAGATATGCTCGCTATTATATTCTTCTCCGTACTGTTTGGACTAGGGGTAGCGGCGATTGGTGACAAGGGCAAGCCCGTGTTGAATTTCTTTGAGGGCGTAGCCGACGCCATGTTCTGGGTAACCAATCAGGTCATGCGCTTGGCTCCGTTCGGAGTATTCGCACTGATTGGAACGACAGTGGCCAAGTTTGGGTTGGCTTCATTATGGCCGTTATTGAAGCTTGTTTTGTCGGTGTACGGCTCCATGGCGCTGTTCATTGTGATTGTTTTTGGAATTATCGCCAAGCTTTGCGGTACCCGTCTCTGGACCATGATTAAAATTTTAAAGAGTGAGCTGCTGCTTGCATATTCGACGGCCAGTTCGGAAAGTGTTCTGCCTAAGATCATGGAGAAGATGGAGAAGTTCGGATGTCCTAAAGGAATTACGTCCTTTGTCATTCCGATTGGGTATTCTTTTAATCTGGACGGTTCCACCCTGTATCAGGCACTGGCTGCAATTTTCATTGCCCAAATGTACGGCATTGATCTGCCAATCACGACACAAATCACGCTGGTACTAGTACTGATTATTTCCTCCAAAGGTATTGCAGGTGTGCCGGGTGCTTCCTTTGTCGTTTTGCTCGCTACGCTTGGAGCAGTGAACCTCCCGCTGGAGGGTTTGGCTTTTATCGCTGGTATTGATCGCATTCTGGATATGGCGCGTACGGTAGTTAATGTATTAGGTAACTCGCTTGCTGCTGTGGTCATGTCCAAATGGGAAGGCCAATATGATAAAGAAAAAGGCGAGGAATACGTTGCTTCAATTAAATAAGATATAACGAACTGAATAGTTGACAGAAAGAGCACTTTTGCGCAGTAATGCAAAGGTGCTCTTTCTGTTTCCAGACCTGTTAGAATTCTTCCTTTTTCGACATTTTTCGATGATTTCTGTATGGAATTATAGGTATATGGACATGAAAAATAAGTCTTAATGCCTATATAATTAAAGATTTAATTATAATGATTCTTAATAAAATTCCGATATTAAATTATACCGTTTTATATATTGGCTTAGAAGGGAAGATCATGTATGTTTCTCAAGAAAAATGAGTCTCAATCACTTGCTCCTTTAGTAGAAGAAAGCCGCAAACTTTCACAAAGAATACAGCAAAAAGATTATTCTGCTGCAATACAGGTTTCCTCAGCTTCTCCTGAGGTTCAAGAAATCGCAAACAATGTTAACCAAGCGATAGAGTCCATGAAAAATGATGCTCAACATGTTGATATCCGTTTGAAGCTTGTTACCAAGGCTATAGAGATTGGCTTATGGGACATGGAGGTCATTGCGGGTGATCCTGTCAATCCAAGTAATACGTTCACATGGTCAGAAGAATTCCGTTCTATGCTGGGGTATCAGAGCGAAAAGGACTTCCCTAATGTATTAGATAGCTGGTCATCTCGGCTGCATCCCGAAGATTATGACAGGTCTTTGGCAGAATTGTCCAATCATTTACTGGACTATACGGGAAAAACGCCTTATGACGTACAGTATCGTTTGAAGCTGAAGCATGGGGAATACCGCTGGTTCCGGGCTACCGGAACAACGATCCGCGACCAGCAGGGAGTGCCGCTTCGGATTGCAGGCGCTCTGTTGGATGTGCATGATCAGAAGATTAAGTCTGAGGAGCTTCAGGCATTGGTTACAAGATACGATCTCATTAATCGTGTTTTGGTGGAGGCTCCATATGACGTCATTCTGGCTGATGGAGACATTGAGAACCCAGATAATATATTTTGGTGGTCCCAGCAATTCCGCCACACCTTGGGTTTCACGAATGAGCAGGACTTCCCAAGTGTACTGAGCAGTTGGAGCTCGCGTATACATCCTGACGATGCCGAGCATGCGTTTAAGGCTGTAGTTGATCATTTAAATGATTATTCAGATCGTACGCCATATGATATGGAGTGTCGCTTGCAAAGTAAAAATGGCGAATATCGCTGGTATCAAAACAGTGGAAGAAGCATACGCGATAGTAAGGGAGTACCTATTCGTATTGCCGGGACAATCCGTGATATAACTGTGGAAAAGGAAAAGCAGGCTGTTGCGGATGAACTCACGCTCAAAATCCAGCATCTCTCCGATTCCATTACGGAAATGGTGAATGGTGTTAATTCGGTTAGTAACCAGGCCCAGGAGCTGGCTACGGCTCAGGAGCAATCGACAGACGCAGCGAATCAAGCCAAAGTCAGTGCAGAAGAGACACAAAACATTTCCAACTTCATTAAAGAGATTGCAAATCAAACGAATCTGCTGGGTCTGAATGCTGCCATTGAGGCATCGCGTGCGGGCGAGCAGGGGCGGGGTTTTGCGGTAGTCGCAGATGAAGTGAGAAAACTCGCTATTCACAGTGCTGATGCGACCGGAAATATCGAGACCAGTCTGGACGAAATGAAGACACTCATCGAGCGTATTCTGCACAATATCGGAAATATGTCTACGCTGACACAAACACAAGCCGCGCTAACACAGCAAGTGAATGCATCTACAGACGAGATCAACAGCATGTCCAAAGCTTTGTTGGATTTCGCGAGAACGATGTAAGGCTTCATGTAGAAATGAGGCCGGGCCTTAGGCGCGGTCTCTTTACTGTTTTTGGAAGATGAACTATACTTTTCGAGGATAGATCTAAAAATCACCTCATAGTAACTTTATGTGGAAAAGAGGAATATACTTGAGCTTACTTAGTTCAATATTGGTCGGAATTGTAGCTCTGGAGCATGTGTACATTCTAATATTGGAAATGTTTCTGTGGACGACTCCGCGGGCGATGCGTACGTTCGGCACCTCGAAGGAACTGGCAGGAGTGACCAAATCCTTGGCTGCAAATCAGGGGCTGTACAATGGCTTTTTGGCAGCCGGATTGGTGTGGGGCTTGTTCTATCCGGATACTGTAATCGGGCGGCAAATCCAATTATTCTTTGTCATTTGTGTGGTAGTGGCTGCGGTATATGGTGCATTAACTGCCAATAAGTCTATTTTATTAAAGCAAGGTCTGCCTGCCTTCCTGGCACTAATCAGTTTGTGGATTTTCTGAAGACACCCTTAACGGGTGTCTTTTTCTAGATTCGATCACATAATGTCTGGAATGCTAATGACAAGGGGAATAAACAGTTTTTGACCGATTGTAAATCCGACTATTCCGATTTATAATAAATTCATTACATACTAAGAGGACACGGGGGCTAGAGCGATGCGTCGTAATTTGACTGGTGTATTGGTATTCATTGTATTGATGTTGGTTGTAAGTGCATGCTCCGGCGGGAATTCTGGATCTACGTCTGAGACGAATGGGAATACGCCCGACACAGCTACCACAACAGCTGATAACGGACAGCCTAAAGATGGTGGCAGCCTGATCATTGGCGTACAAGCTGATCCGGTGGTGCTGAATCCGAATTATGCGGGTGATCGGGTAAGTCTGACGATAGACCAGGCGATATTCGCACCATTGTTTCAGGTGAACAATGGCAAAAAGACATTTTATTTGGCAGACAGTCTGACTCCTTCAGCAGATAAGCTGACTTATACACTAAAACTTAAAAAAGATCTGACTTGGCATGATGGCGAGAAGCTGACAGCTGACGATGTTGTTTTCACCATTAACAAAATTTTGGACGAGAAGCAGCACAGCTTTTTGAGAAGTAATTTTATGGTTAATGGCAAACCGGTTCAGGCGAGCAAGGTTGATGATACAACGGTGGATTTCAAGCTGCCTCAGCCAGCTCCTGCTTTTGAGGCAGCATTGGTACAGGTATCCCCGATTCCGAAGCACATTTTCGAGAATGAAGCAGATATTGAGAAAAGCACGAAAAACAACTCTCCGATTGGATCAGGCCCTTTCAAATTTAAAGAGTACAAAACCGGTGAGTACGTTACACTCGAACGGTTCGATAACTATGTTGGTGGAAAGCCGCATCTGGATTCAGTAACATACCGGATTGTTAAAGATTCAAATGCTGCGAATTTGGCCCTTCAAAATGGTGAGATTAATGTAAACTATCTCGATCCGCAAAACGTGGAGACCATTAAAGCAACAGAAAAGTTTGACATTTTTCCTTACAGTGAAGGTCGCTTGGCTTACCTGATGTTTAATGAAAACAGTGATACGAAGCAGTTGAACAAAAAAGAAGTGCGTCAGGCGCTTTCTTACGCACTGAATCAGGACGAATTGATTCAAGTATCCTATGGCTCCAAGGATTATGCAGACACTGCGAAATCTGCTTTGACACAGGATGTACTGTATCACACGAACGACGTTGCATTTTTCAATAATGATGTGAACAAGGCAAAAGAGCTGCTGAAATCGGCTGGCGCTGAAGGACTGAAGCTGCGCATTATCATTCCGGGCGGCAACAAGGTACAGGAAGCACAAGCACTCTATATCCAGCAGAAGCTCAAGGACATAGGCGTTCAGTTGGACGTGAACAGCATGGATTCATCGGCATGGTCGCAGAAGTTCGTCGATACGAATGCCAAGGACTTCGACCTGGCGATCAGCGGCTATATCATGGGGTATGACCCTGACGCGTATCGTATTTTGTATAGCACCGGATCGTCCTCCAACTATTCGCATTATTCAAATAAAGAAGTGGATAAACTGCTGGAAGAGGGCGCGGGTGAGTCGGATACGACTAAACGTGGAGAAATTTATAAAAAGGTACAAGAGCTGCTGGCTGAGGATGCTGTCATCTATCCGATTGCTTACACCAAGACTATTGTAGCTTTCGACAAGCAGTATGGCGGTATTGATCAGGCTGTGCTGAAGCCGGTCGTGATTTTCGAGGATTTGTCCAAAATTTATCACAAATAAGACAGGGTTTTCAAAAATAAGCTGGGCTAACCAGCTTATTTTTTTCGAAAACAGCAAGGGGAAGGGAAACGTATGAGACAACTCATCGCCAGAAGGTTGCTGCAAGTTATACCGATGCTATTTTTTGTGTCCATCGTCTGCTTCGGCTTGATCAAGCTGGCTCCAGGTGATCCGGTTCTCTCTTTTGTTACACCGAATATGCATCTGGAAGACATTGAACGAATGAGGCATAGCTTGGGGCTGGACCAGCCCGCTTATGTGCAATACATATTATGGCTTAAAAAGAGTCTAACGGGTGATCTCGGCTACTCGCTAATTAATCACCAGCCTGTGCTGGATCAGATTCTCGATCGTCTGCCGGCTACAGCCGGGTTGATGGGCGCCTCCATCATACTGGCTGTGCTGATTGCCATTCCACTCGGTTTGACGGCGGCGGCGAATCGGAATCGCTGGATCGACAAGCTCATTAATCTGATGTCGTACATCGGAATTTCTGTTCCGCTATTTTGGCTCGGTATTTTACTTATTTATTTGTTTGCGATTTATCTGCATTGGCTTCCGAGTACAGGAATGCGTACCATCGGTACGGACTCGGTGCTAGATGTAATCAAGCATGGGATTTTACCATGTTTTGTACTGGCCTTCGGCTTTTTGTCTGTGTATGTGAGGTACATCCGTTCCAGCACGATTACGCAGCTCAAGGAAGAGTATGTGCAGATTCAATACGCGTTCGGATCTGGAAAAAGACTGGTTTTGTTTCGACATGTGCTTAAGCATGTGCTGTTGCCCATCATTACGCTGCTTGGAATGTCGGTTGCGGACCTAGTGGCTGGAGCCATTGTGACGGAGACGGTATTTTCCTGGCCGGGCATTGGCTCGCTGGGCATGACGGCGGTGAAAGGGATGGATTACCCCGTCATCATGGGGATTACTTTATTTTCTGCTCTGCTGCTGATCCTGGGTAATCTGCTTGCGGATATCTTGTACAGCATTGCGGACCCGAGAATTAAATCAACGAGGTGAATTCATGAATCGGAGCAAATGGCGCAACATCGGGATTGAGCTGATGACGAGCAAAATGGGCGCCGTCGCCCTCATACTATTGATCGTATTCTCGCTGGGGGCGATTTTCGCATTTTTATCGCCGCAGGACCCGAATAAGTTGAACGTGCTGGAGCGTCTCCAACCACCGGGAGCGGCACACTGGTTTGGGACGGATGATTATGGGCGGGACTATTTTACAAGAGCACTGTACGGCGGACGTGTATCATTGCTGGTAGGCTTCGCGTCCATGATTATTGCGACCAGTATTGGTGCAGTGGTAGGTATTGTGAGCGGATATTTTGGAGGATGGATCGATAATCTGCTTATGCGGGTTTTGGAGCTAATCATGTCGATTCCGTCTTTCCTGGTTATTTTGCTGCTGAGTGTGTTTTTGAAGCCGGGCGTCGGCAATATCATTGTCATTATCGCCCTGCTCATGTGGATGAACATCGCCCGGGTGGTCCGCGCAGAGACGATGACGCTGCGCGAACGGGAGTATGTGCTGTACGCCAAAGCTTCGGGACAAAGTACGTTTGGTATTATTATGAAGCACATCGTACCGAATCTGATTCCGGTAATTATCGTAGGGGCGACGAACAATATCGCTTCAGCGATTATGATGGAATCGTCACTGAGCTTCCTCGGCTTTGGGGTTCAGCTGCCGAACGCTACGTGGGGCAGTATGCTGAATAATGCCCAAGGATATATTGCACAGGCCCCATATATGGCATTATTCCCGGGTTTGCTTATTTTACTGACTGTGTTGAGCTTTAATGTTTTGGGAGATGTGCTGCGTGTAGGCTTTGAACCCAAATTAGTAAAACGATGATTTACAGTTTCATAGATTCATAGTACAGGCCCATTACAAATGGCTCCAGGAGCGACAGGAAGGAGCGAAAACACGATGACAGAACATCTACTGTCCGTCGAACAGCTGGAGGTCTCCTTTTTCACTCGTGAAGGGGAAAATCAGGCAGTTCGAGGGGTTAGTTTTCATATTGATGCTGGAGAAACGGTAGGAATCGTAGGGGAATCCGGCAGCGGCAAAAGTGTTACAGCGAAAGCGATCATGTCGATGATTGCCCCGCCGGGCAAGCGGCTGAACGGCGATATCCGTTATCGGGGACAAAGTCTGACCGCTCTGACGGAAAAGCAATGGCGCAAAATACGCGGAAACCAGATTGCGATGGTCTTTCAGGACCCGATGACTTCGCTGAATCCGGTCAAAAAGGTTGGCTATCACCTGATCGAGGTGATTCGCAGACATCGAGGACTGAGCAAGGAAGCGGCTACGCAAGCAACTGTAGAACTGCTGCGACAAGTAGGCATTACCGAGCCGGAGCGCCGAATGAACCAATACCCGCATCAATTCAGCGGCGGGATGCGCCAGCGGGTGATGATTGCTATGGCGCTCTCGTGCAGCCCGGAGCTGCTGATTGCAGATGAGCCGACTACAGCGCTGGACGTGACGATTCAGGCGCAAATCTTGGAGTTGCTCAAGACGTTGAAGCAGCAATCCGACATGTCGATTGCTCTAATCACCCATGATCTGGGCGTCGTCGCCCAAGTGTGCAGCCGTGTCATCGTCATGTACGGCGGCATGGTGATGGAGGAGGGGCGCGTGGACGATATCTTCTACCGTCCGGGCCACCCGTATACGCAGGGCCTGCTGCGTTCTGTGCCCCAGCGCACGAACGGCTTCCGCGAGCGGCTGGTGCCGATTGAGGGCACGCCGCCGGACCTGCTGAACCCGCCATCGGGCTGTCCGTTCATGGAACGGTGCCCGCATGCGTTTGCGCGCTGTGTGGAGCGGCCGCCGATGGTGGAGCTGCGCCCGGATCAGCGAGCAGCCTGCTGGTTGAACGAGCCGGACGCGATGCCTGCTGGAGTCTACGAGACGCCCGAAGCGAGCCATGCGGAAGGGGGGAATAACGGTGAGTGAAGCAAACGATGGATTGGGTGAGCATCAGCCATTGGTAGAGGTACACCAGCTTAAGAAGCATTTTGTGACCGCAAAGGATTTGTTAGGGCGTAGCTCTGAGGTGCTCAAGGCGGTGGATGGCGTAAGCTTTCAAATCAAGCGTGGCGAGACGTTTGGACTGGTCGGTGAGTCGGGTAGTGGGAAATCAACGGTTGGACGCTGTCTGACACGGTTATACGATTATACAGAAGGTACGGTAGGCTTTGACGGTCAGGATATTTCCAAGCTGAACGACAAACAGCTCAAGCCGCTACGTCGCCGCATTCAGAGCATTTTTCAGGACCCATATTCCTCTCTTAATCCGGGTATGAACGTGCTTGACCTGATCGGTGAGCCGATGGATATTCACAGATTGCATCAGGGGAGTGAGCGTAAGGATGCTGTAGTGGCTTTGCTTGAAAAGGTAGGGCTGAAACGGGAGCATCTATATCGCTACTCACACGAGTTTAGTGGCGGACAACGCCAGCGGATTTCCATCGCTCGTGCTCTGTCTGTGAACCCCGAGTTCATCGTCTGTGACGAGCCGATTTCCGCACTCGATGTGTCCATCCAGGCGCAGGTCATTAACACGCTGGAGGATCTCCAGCAGGAGTTCGGGCTGACGTATCTGTTCATCGCCCACGACTTGTCGATGGTGCGGCATATTTCAGACCGAATCGGTGTGATGTACCATGGGCGACTGGTAGAAGTAGCCGACGCAGATGAGTTGTATGAGCAGCCCGCTCACCCTTATACGCAGGCGTTGCTGTCCTCCATCCCTGTGCCTGATCCGAGAGCAGTCGGAGAGCGGGAGGGACTGGGGGGAGGCTTGGCCCAACCAGACGGTTCATTAGTATGGGACAAGGATAGCAACAGTGCAACCGAGCTGAGAGAAATCAGTCCCGGCCATTATGTAGCATACCCGGTTAACCGTTAGGGTTAAGATCGGTTGTACGATGTGCATGACCCAAAGGAGGCAAAAAACGATGACTGAATCGACGAAAAGAGTACGTATTTCCCAATGGGACGCGCTCTTGCTGGAATCATTACGCTCTTTAGGCTGGTCCCAAGAGGAATTAATCCGTCGGGTGCAGCAAAATGAGCTGCCAACGGACGGACCATCCGGTTTTGATTATACAGAGCTTGTCACCGGGCTGGCGTCCCAAGAGCCGGAGGTGTTTGTCAGCGCGGTAACGGACGGATACCAGATCAAGTATAATACGATCCGGGGCATTCGTTCGTGGATTGCCGTTGCGTTCGGGCGGGAGCCTGAGTTGTCACTGGAGGAAGGAAGCGAAGCCGTTACATCCGAACTGACGAAGGCTGAGTATGATCGGTTAGAACGGGTACTTTCATTAGGCTGGGTTATCCAGGAAGTACGTCTCGCGGCTGGCGAGACTTCAGGATTATACCGAATTGTACCTGCTTCACAGACGAATTAAATCCTGGGGATGAAGTAATATACTTTACCAGAAATTGAAACGAGCTGACCGCGGAGGCCAGCTCGTTTTTTAATGCAATCCTTCTTCATCTTTTTTATTCAGCATAACCAGACTATTGTGAATGATTCGTGTCATGCAGTAAAAGAAGGCCATTCTGGTGGTTTGCATAATAGCTCCCAACAACATGGACATCGATTCCATTTGGGAAAAATGTAAGATAAGAATCCGGTTAATAATTCCTTCACCCAACCAGACAAAATATAGCGGAACAATCATCTTTTGAATATAACGAGCTTTACGCTCCAATTCGGGGTGGAGCGCAAAGTACCTATAAATATGGGTGAATGTATTGGAGAATCCCCACAAGTTAATAAAAGGAATCATGCGAGCAATGGCTCCCACGGTACGAATTGGATAATCGGAATGCTTTTGTCGGATGGCTTTATGTACTTGCACTAACCAGATTAGATAGGTTACAAAACACATGTAATACAGAACAAAGCTAAAAACGGTGAATTTTTGCTCCAACTCGTATAGATGATCATAATAAAAATCATTTGCGTAAATATACACTAACGTAAAAATAAGGATAATAAATTCACCTATAGTGCCCACCGCTAGCAAGGCTTGGTGTACGCTGCCAGCTGTCTTGGATGGAAATGCTTTGGAATCTGATTCATTCAAGATGTACTTCCTCCCAGTCTAGTTGCTTCAAATACACGATAGCATCCTCCAGTGTTTCTACGGGGATAATGCGCAGCTTGAGTCCATGCTCCTTTTGGACTCGGGCAGCCTCTGCTTCGTTGCCTTCCTCCCCATACCATTCATAATCTGCCGGTACGAAAAATAGATCAACCTTTGCCGCCTCGGCTCCCAGCAGCTTTTGCTCCAGCCCGCCGACCGATCCGACATCTCCGTATTCTTCCATCGTGCCAGAGCCTGCAATTTTGTGACGTCCGCCATCTGAAAAGTCGATGTTATTGGCTTCCTCATACAGTCCGATGCCTGTCATCAGTCCCAAGGAATTTCCCGCAAGATCCTGCAAATGAGTCAATAACTCCGCATAGCGAGCATCCTCCAATTTGCTAAGATTCGAGAAAGTTGTTGAATCACCACCTGTTTCGCTGTCTACACTTAATTCCGTCGCTGCATGTACAGCTTGCATAGCAGAATATTTTAGCGTGTCCGTCTCTGAAAGGTCCTTCAAATAAGAGTCCACTTCATCAGGGGCAATGGGTTCAAACTTAATCGCACCCCCGGATACATTTTCACTGGAATATACATTCCAACGCTCCAGGAGATTGTTAGCAATACCCGTTTGAACAGACGCAAAAAACACGCTTCCCTGAACGCCAAGATCTTTGACCGGATGCATTTCTCCTTGCAAAATATACTGTGCAGGCATAGGCCGTGTTCCAATAAAGGCGGCGATAGCCGGGATCAGCAGCAGCGCGAAGATGAGTATACGTTCTTTGTTAATGCCAAATATCTTTTTGAGGAGATATGGATTACGGCTTGGCACCTCATTCACAACCTTTCCATCTTTTCTCATACGGATATCATCGGTTGAAAAGATTAGAAAGGTTACATTTTTCACCATAAATGACCGATATGAGTATAGTGATATTCGTATTTTATGATAAAAAAGGAAAGGGGACCTTTTAAATCTGATGAGTGAACAAGAAGAAATACATGTGGGTGAACGTGGAGGTGGAACGATTGCCGCTGAACCGCACGCACCACGTCCATTAAGAATTGTTTTGACCTTGGTTGCAGGATTGGCTTTATTGATTCTTGGTTTGTTTCTGTCGCTAATCACAGGTATATTTCCTATCAGCTATGCAGAGGTATGGGAAGTGTTGTTTTCTTCAAATCCCGATCCCACATTAAAGGAAGTTATATACCAAATTCGTATGCCATTTGCATTGGATATGTTGTTGCTTGGTGGATGTCTGGCTGTTTCAGGTACTCTTTTACAATTACGAACAGCTAATCGCTTTGCATCACCAACCTTAACCGGACTTATGCCTGGGGCAATGGTAGGGCTATGTGTTGTCCTTTTACTTGGGATGGACATAGATTCCTTTGGTAGTATGGCTCTTTGTATTGCAGGAGCGATATTAGGGGGATTCATTGTATTTACATTGAATAAAATACGTTTCATTCGAGGACGGTCTGCAGGAGTTCATTTATTCATGATTGGTTTCATTATTGATGTTGTCCTTCGTTCAACATTGGGATTTATTATGTTAATTGGAGAATATGGAAAATACCAGCAAGAGTGGGCAATCTCTCAGGGAGGTTGGGGAATAAGAGAAGGATCGTTCACGTTTTGGCTTGCATTGCTGACAATTCTCGTTGTGTGTTCTGTGTTTGCATTCCCCAAGCAGCTAAGTCCGTTATACATTCCCTTCGCGATTGTGTTGACCGCCGTTACTGTGTGGGCATGTGGTACCATCGGATATATAGGACTTATTGTGCCTTATTTCATGCGTTATATGATAGGAAACCGTCCGCGGCTTCTCATTTTGGGCTCTGTCTTTTGGGGGAGCGGTCTGTTGATGCTGGCCAAAGTCATTTCCTCTAAAATCAACGAGCCGGTTGGGTCTTCCGTAACCCCGGTGTTGGCCTGTATCGGCATTCCCTTTCTGATCTTTATGGTGTGGATAGAATGGAAAAGAAGCTCTCTGCTTGAAAGCAGTTGATTTTGAACGAGAAAACTCCTGCCAGATCACTGAACTGTTATCATGGTGCTCTGTTAAATCATCAGAAGCTCTTTTTTTATGCTATATTTTATACATAAAAAATTAGAGTTGAGGTGCAGCATGACATCAATGACTATTGTCGATCCAACCGTCAAACCAGGATTAATGGCTTTTCAGGCAAGCACTGAAGATCAGGAGCAGGTTCAGGAGTTAATTTTAAAGACGGCTAGATGGCTGCACAGCAAGGGTTCCACGCAATGGGGCAAATTACTAAAAGGAGAAGATGATCACAATCTAGGCGGCGCTATTGCACGCGGAGAAGTGGTTATTTTCCGAGCATCAGAGGATCATGGCTTGGCAGGCGCAGTGATCTTGCAGCAGCAGCCCAGTGCATGGGACCGTAAGTTGTGGGGATTAGACGAAACGGATTCTGAAGGAGGAACCTCCGTATATCTGCATCGTTTGGTTGTGAATCGCGATAACACTGGGAAGGGACTGGGCAGTGAGCTCATGCAGTGGATTGAGCAAGGCATCCGCTTCGCAGGCAAGGATCGAATCCGTTTAGACTGTATTGCGGGCAACGACAAGCTTAGCGAGTTTTACAAACAATGCGGCTATACTTATATAGGCGAAACGAACGGCTATAATACTTTTGAAAAGATGCTAATAAAGTCATAGAAAACTGAATCATACTGAAGGAAGACGAAAGAAGGAAGCAGGTGATCTGCATTCTTCTTTTTTTGTTGTGCAGCCTTTACTTTCCCTTGATCGCTGTCATATCAGAGCCCTCCAAAAGAAAAAATTTATATAAAAATGAAAATGGGAATATCGTGTCTCCCCCTTCTACATATGATGATAGGGAAAGTTTTGTAAACGCTTCAAAAAAGGATGACATACAACCATGCGAAGCTACAGGAGGCGGTTAAAGTGGACGATTACATGAGCTGGATAAAGATTGGATTTTTCCTCATCGTTCTGTTTTTACTTGCAGCGGCATGCAGTACCTCTCCCAAAATAGAGAACACAGACGGACAAAAAGTGCGGCTTACGATGCAGGCTTGGGGTAATCCTGCGGAGGTAAAGGTGTATCAGCGGGCACTGGATGCATTTGAAAAGGAAAACCCGAATATCGAGGTTAAGCTGGTGCCTGTACCGGGAGACCAATATGAGCAAAAGCTGTTAACACAGCTTCAGGGAAGTCGCGGCCCGGATGTGTTTTATTCGTATGAACCAACGATTGCGCGTTTGATTGGGGCGAAGCAGGTACAGCCTTTGGGTGAGTTTTTAAAAAGTGATGCGAGTGATGTGAAGGATAAGGATTTTCCAGAAGGATTGTGGGGACCGGCAAAGCGTGATGGGGAAATCTATGGGGTCACTCCCGACTCAAACCCGATGATCATGTATTACAACAAAAAGGTATTCAAGGAAGCAGGCGTGAAGACGCCGCAAGAATACTATGACGAAGGCAAGTGGAACTGGGATGCCTTTGAGGAGGTTACATCTAAGCTGAAGGCAGCTGGAAAGCAGGGTTATATTGCGGAAAACTGGTGGGCTCACTGGTATTCATGGGTGTGGTCGAATGGCGGTCAGATTTTTGATGAACAAGGCAAATATGTGCTGGACCACAATGAAAAGGGCAAGGAAGCCTTCAGTTTTATGTACGATATGGTGAAAAAGGGAAATGCGGTATATCTCGGATCACTTCCCAAAGGGCAAGGGGCTGACGCGATGTTCATGTCCAATCAAGTCGGTATGCTGGCGGCGGGAAGATGGCTGGAGCCCTTGTTTAGTCAAAATAAAAGCCTCGACTTTGATTATATCTACTGGCCATCCAATACCGGAAAGAATGAGCCCGTTGCCATTCCGGTTGCCTATGTAGCTGTAAATAAAAATAGTCCGCATGTGCAAGAGGCCATGAAGCTGGCAGCATTCTACGTCTCTGTGAAGGGGCAGGAGGCGCGGCTGGTTGAAGGTGGGAATGCCATGGGTACGCTTGCTGCCGCAGATGAGAGCATTATGAAAAAGGCGACCATTGAGCATTCAAGCTATTTGACCGAGGGACGTAACATAGGGCATGCTCATGGATCTGCATTGGCCTATGATGCTCAGGTGCCGGGGTTGAACTCGAATATCACGGAGACCATCGACCTGATGTTCTTGGGCAAGCAGGATGCTGGGGCAACCATTGAAAAGTTGAATCAGATCATATCCAAGGCGGTCAAGTAGGCACGGGATGACCCGTGACCAGGGAGGAAGGTGACCAGATGCAGAAAAAGCATCAAGCGCTGTGGGGCTGCCTTTTCATTGGCCCCCAGCTTCTTGGTCTGTTATGCTTTTGCTAAAATCTGAAGATGAATTGCCCGTCCCCGTCATAGAATCACATATCAAGCAATTCGGCAAAGTACCGCAGGCTGTAGCCACCGACCGTATTGACGAGAAGCGACTTTCGCTATTTTTGGATAGAGTAGTGAAGCGAAAAAAACGGAGCGAGTGTTTACTATCATAGCAGAGTCCACGATAAATTGTGTTCGTCAAAGTGATTTAGTTATTAGGTTGTTACAATTTTATCCAGATACATAGGTCATATGTGATTGCAAAATCTAAAATCTACAGAGTAAAAATAACTTATCCATATTCCGTCGATATTTTTAATGGTCATGAGATTACCAATCTTCCCGTGAGCAGAAATTATATTAATAACCTGCTTGAGGTATACTCAGATGATGTATTGCAGTGAATATTATGAATCATCAGAGAGGCATGCCCAAATGAATGGAGGGTGCCGCGAAACAGCTAATTGACAGCTGATTTGCGACACCCTCTTTTAGTTGTCCGGACGGAAATGTACTCGTATTTCGTGCTGTTTACGTCATCAACATACTATCTACGCCAGTCCATTGGAATTTCTTCTGTACTATTTGATAATCTAGACACAATAGAAGAAACGATTGACTCATATTCAAAACTACGAGAGGAGAATGCGAGTGAAATAGACTTTTACGTTATGACGTCTTGGCAATCACTCAGGGCGAGGTGCGGCTGGCCCAAGCCCAATTGAGCAGAGCCAATTCAGCGCTACCTCATGCAGCACGTTGATGTTGTCTACCTGACAGTGTTCTAATCCGCCAAGTCGTCTATCCTCTATCGGGAAGAACGTCTTGTTTTTCGAACCCGCTTGCTCATAATTTTTCAAGGCTTGTGTCAGCGGATTTGGCTGAACCAATATCTCTTCCGCTCCGTGCATTACAAGAAGCGGACATTCTATCTGGTGGAGCACGCCCTCAAGATCATAGGCAAAACGCGGATTACCCGCAAAGTCCTCCAAGCTTTTTGCCCCCAGAATTCTCATGCCATGTGCGGCCAGACTCGATGGCATCCATTTAAGCATTGCATCCCAATCAAAGGCGTGCGTACCGCCGTCGGAGATGACGGCAGCAATCCTGTGATCGAACGAAGCGAATCGCAAAGAGTCGTAAGCTGCAAAACTCTCACCGTGCACGATAATCTTATCGGGATCGACTTCCGGCCGCGTTAGAAGAAAGTCGATTGCTCGGGAATGGAAAGCCTCACTGTCCGCTCGTCTTCCTTTTCCCTTTTCGTACAGCGAGAGGCCGGTGCCAGGCTGGTCATAGACCAGAAAGTTATATCCACACGAAATAAAAGCGGGACCTAGCCAGAAATAGTTTTCAATGGACCACTCGTCGCCACCGTTGAGAGCAAAAAGGGTCGGCTTCGGACCTTTTATCCAGGAAGGGGAGAAGAAGTAACCATCCAGCTTGACATCTTCGTAATCGATTTGGATCTTCTCCGGTTGGACATCGAAGTACTTTCCGGCAGCTTCGAAGAGTTCATTTACTTTCTTAAATACACGGATTTTCTCGGTGTCATCATCCATCACCGAATATTCCGCAATTCTGTAGTAATTGCAGGCACGAATGTAGCAGTTTCGTGCTGTATACCAGTTTCCAGCCGTTTCGGCCTCCTTGCCGTGTCTTTCCAATGCCTGAGCCGTTATGAGCCATTCCCTGTGCCACGTTTCCTTGTCTTCGGGGTCGATTTTTTTGCAGGCCTCGTAGATCTCGGTGACGTCCGTAGCACCGAGGCTTGCCATACCTAAAGCTTTGGTGACTTGGTATGACATCATGTAGTGATTGGGCCAACGGCTGAACTCAATTGACATTGTAACAGCCTCCTTTTCCAGTTCTAGTTATTGTAGTTTTTTTGCTACAAGTAATTTTTACAACACAAAGATAAAGCTTTTTTAAAAGAAAAATAAATGTTTGTAAAGAGAATATAAAAAATTATAAAACACTGAAAAAATAAAAATGGCTACTGCCTGGGTGTTCACAGCTGGCAGCAGCCTTTAACTCCTGTAGTAAAAGAAAATGTGCAAAAATAAAATCAGTGTTGTGCGGTGGCCAAGGGAAGGCTGAATCTTATCCCCAAACCGCCATATTCGGAAGGGTAGGCGCCAATTTCGCCCCTATGATGTTCAATAATGGATTTACAGCTTGCAAGACCCAGCCCCAGCCCGCCCTTTTGGATTTGCCGCGATTTATCCACAGTAAAAAATTTGAGGAACAGAGAAGATATATCCTTATCCGGCACTCCAATTCCATTATCCTCGATTTGAAAAAAGGCATACTGTCCTAGCGGGTATCCGGTCATATACACTTTCAGCTTATTTTTCCCTCCATATCTTACAGCATTGCTAAAGAGGTTGCCGAAAACCCGACGTATCATCGGTTCATTGACCATCAGCAATATATTTTCCGTAAATGAATGGCGGCAAGTAAGCTCGTTGTCAAGTCCTGCCAACTCATACTCATATTCAAAGGCAATGTTTTCAAATAATTTTGATGCTTTTACAGGTTTAGCTACCATAGATTCCAACTCCAGTTTTTCTTTGGTGAAGCTGGAGAAATCATTGATGAGTTCGACCATATATCCTGACTTCTTTTGAATCAAATCATAATATTCCTGCTTTTCAGTTTCTGGTAAATCCTTGTGCGTAGCCAGCAGTTCTGTAAAACCATTAATAGATGTCAAGGGTGTTTTCAAGTCGTGGGCAATTGCCGCGATCATATCGATCTGCTCTTTGTGCGCGAGTTGAAGCCGGTGCTCCATCTTATTGAAGTGTTTATAAAGTTCTCCGATCTCGTCATTACTTCTCAGAGCTAGCGGAGGCAGTGGATGTACAATATTTACTTCTTCAAGCCTGGTATTCAGAAGCTGAATGGGTTTCTCTATGCAAAAATGAATATAGATAATCAGAATAATAAATATGAAACAGGCAATTGCAAATATGGGCAGGAGCAATGCTATATATCGCGAGTCCAGCAATGAACTGCGTATAGGGGAATATACTGCAAAGACAAGCTTCAGGTACATTCCAATCGAAAACATGAATATTATAAACATCAGCAGGAACAAAAGAGGAAGCTTTATTTTCAGTTTCATACTATTGCTCTCTTTCCGTGTATTTATATCCTATGCCCCATATTGTTTTAATAAAGTCATATTCAGGACCAAGTTTCTTACGGATATTTTTTATATGAACCGTTACGGTATTTATTTCTCCGTATTCGTCTCCCCAGACGTTTTCATATATCTGCTCACGAGTCAATACATTATTGGGGTGGCGCATGAGGATAGACAGAATCTGAAATTCCTTCGTTGATAAGTCGAGCTTCCTGCTATTCAGGAATGCTTCAAACGTCTTATCGTTCAAAATGAGCGGAGAATCCGCCTTTTTGTTACTGGGACTAAGTTCATCCCACTCTTTAAAAAGCCTGTCCACTTTTCTGAAGTGAGCCTTTATCCTGGAGACAAGCTCCTGAATACTGAAAGGTTTGGTCATGTAATCGTCTGCTCCTATTTCGAGCCCGACGATTTTATCAATGTCCTTATCACGCGCACTTAAAAACAGAATTGGAACATTATAAGAATTTCGGATACTTCTGCAGACATCAAGTCCATCCATATCAGGCATCACTATATCAAGAACGATGAAATCAATGTGGTTTTCTTCCAATGCAGATAAGGCTTCTTTTCCAGAATATGCCGAAAGTATTGCAAATTGCTCGTACCTTAAACTCTTTGTGATGAGTTTTACGATTTCTTCATCGTCGTCTACAACTAATATCGTTTTTAGCATATTTATACCTCCCAGCCGCTTTAAATGGACTGAATTTATAAAACAAGAGCCGCATGGACTTCTCGCATTGAAAAAAGTCGCGCTTTAACAAACCGGCATGCTCTTCAATAGCAGTCGAGCTATGCACATATTCCAGCTTGAAGGCCTGCACATAGCTTTTGACGTAATGTCCGGGAGTGTGTCTAATCAAAAGACAGTGTGAAAAGGCTGAAAACCAGCACAAGTTTGGTTTTCAGCCTTTTCCGATAAAGTCCATCCGAGCTACGCACTCCACATGACTTGAGTGTCGGTCACTGTAATTTAAGCCGTAAGAAGAGCAGTGGCGGTAAACTTGCAACGGAAATAATATCTTGACAGGACTCAAATGGGTATTCCGCTCCAAATCCCTTACTGATTGAAATCAGTAAGGGATCATGGCTCTATAGTAACAGCTATTATCGTAATGTAAAGGGAGATGTAACGCACATTTTGGATTACACCGACCCTTCGGGTTTTAAAACTCCGAGAACCTTTGGAACAGGGGATGCCGATTTTCGTATGGTCCTAATCACATCGTTACCAAAAACAAATTAATTGAAGGCATCACTTTGACGGGAATTAAGGAGTAGGAACATTTCTCTACTCCTTTTTGTATTTTTTTCGGTACTGTAGCGGGGTGTGCCCGGTAAGATGCTTGAATACACGACCAAAGTGAGCGATGCTGTCAAAACCCGTTTTTTCAGCGATGGAAGTCACTTTCCAGTTTGTTTCTCTCAAATACGCACGAGCCTGCTGGACCCGCACATCTTGAAGATATTCTACTAAGGTAAAACCTGTTGTCTGCTTGAAAATACGGCACAAATACGTGCTGCTAATATAAAAATGCTCAGCCAGCTGATCTAGCGACAGGCTCTCGGCATAATGAGCATGCAGGTATGCGATGACTGAGTACACGCGCTGCTGCTTTTCGCTACGTTCCGGTGCAATGGTATCGGCAGTGGCCGATTGTATGCGCCGGATGCGGATAAGGAGCTGGAGTAGCAAGCTTTGGAGATATAGTTGGCGGTAGGCATGTTCTTGGTGGTATTCATCCAGCATTTGCTGAAATAGATGCTCCAGCTCGCATTGTTCTTCCGCGGAGGGGCGAAGTAGAAAGCTTTTTTCTGGCAGAAGAAGCTGGTTCTGATCGCTGGAGGGAGAGACAGTCATTGACGAGGCTGCAAATTCTTCATCAAAGTTAATCAAAATCCGTTCATGGCTACCGCTACCCTTGTTACTCGTACGGTGAAAATCATGTTTGCTGATCCAAATCAGATCGCCCTTCTGGAGCGCGTATACCCGCTGATTAATGTAATAGTAGCGTTCTCCTGCCAGCAAATAATAGATTTCGTGCGCTTGGTGGACATGGTCGGCGGACATGCTGAATGGCACCGTCCGTAGCGTTTGCTCGATGGCAAAACGGGGTGTAGCGATCATAGCGATAGTCTCCTTTAATGAAAAAATACATAAGGATAATATATGTATACTTTACGGGAAAAATCATAATAAAAGCGAAGATTTCGCTCTTTCTTATACTATAAAATAAAAGCAATTCATGTAAAGGGTGTGAACCAATTGGCTAAAATCAAATATGCACTTGTGGGTACCGGAGGAAGAGCCGAATTTTTTTACGGTGAAGTTGTTACCGTTTTCAAAGATACCTCGGAGCTGATCGCGTTCTGTGACGTCAATCAGACGAGAATGGATTATGCCAATCAGCTGTTACAGGAGAAATACGAGCATGAGCCGATTGCGACCTATAAAGCTCACGAGTTTGATCGGATGATCGCGGAAACGAAGCCGGATATCGTCATTGTCACGACCATTGACCGGGTGCATCATCGGTATATTATCCGGGCGATGGAGCTGGGCTGTGATGTCATTTCCGAGAAGCCGATGACGGTGGATGAGGACAAATGCCAAGACATTCTGGATGCCATAGACCGCACGGGACGAAAGCTGCGTGTCACCTTTAACTATCGTTATGCGCCGCATAATACGAAAATCCGCGAGATTATTATGGATGGAACGCTCGGAAAGGTGCTGTCAGTCAATTTCGAATGGCTGCTGAATACACAGCATGGCGCGGATTATTTCCGTCGGTGGCACCGCGACAAGCGCAATAGCGGCGGTCTGCTAGTGCACAAATCGACGCATCATTTTGATCTGATGAACTTCTGGCTCGGCTCGAAACCGGAGACGGTGTATGCGATGGGGGATCTGAAATTTTATGGCCGGGAAAATGCGGAGCAGCGTGGCGTGACGGAGTTTTATCAACGGGCTTACGGCAGCAAGGCAGCGGAAAATGACCCCTTCGCGCTACACCTGGACCGTAACGAGCATCTAAAAAGCATGTATCTGGATGCTGAGCATGAGGACGGCTATGTGCGGGATCAAAGCGTATTTGGCGACAATATCAGCATTGAAGATACGCTGAGTGTCATGGTGAAGTATCAGAACAAGACGGTGATGAACTATTCGCTGAATGCTTACATGCCTTGGGAGGGCTTTATCATCGTATTTAACGGCACGAAAGGACGCATGGAGGTTCGGGTATCCGAGCAATCCTATGTTAATTCCGGTGGCAGCAAGGCAGATGAGGGTGCGTTAAAAGAGAAGACCATCACCATCTATCCCCACTTTGCAGCACCTTATGAGGTCGAGGTAGAAGAAGGCGTAGGTGGTCATGGCGGAGGAGATCCAGTTATGCTGCGTGATATTTTTGATAAGCCGGCAGAGGATCGGTTTCATCGTGCGGCCTCACATATCGATGGTGCATGGTCCATTTTAACAGGCATCGCCGCCAACCGCTCTATGCGTACAGGTCAGCCAGTGAAGGTGGAGGAACTGGTGCACTTGTAATGAGCAGTAAATTTAATACTCAAAAGACCCCTCTAACTAGATTGAATAGAGGGGTCTTTTGGGTTGTATTTATATATAGAATGCACCTTACATCTTACGGCACCTTATTTTATTATTTATCGGCAGTTAGTTCCCGGGTTCCCAGTTGTTGTACAGGACGATGGTTATCGGGGAAAATGGCAGCAAACTGGTTGATTTGGTCTGCGGACATTTCAATAGGCTGCTCCAGCACTGTCCAATTCACATGTTCCGTGCATGGCGGGGTAGTCAGCGATCCGTTGTAGCGAACGGAGTGCAGGTCTTTTGGCAGCAGCGCAGCGAGATTTATTTCTTCATCCAGAGCCGTTTCTTGGGAAATATCCTTCGGCAGTTTGGACCAAATGCGGTTGAAAGCCTTGTTTTCTTTGCCACTTTGGATAAGGACCCCTAAGACTGCTGTGCTTCCGTTGTCGCTTTGATGGACAAAATGAAGCTCCATTTCAGCATTTTTACCATCGATTTGGTGTTCGCTCGGGTGATGAAAATGAAACTGCTTTAAAGTGAACTTAGTACCGTCCAGCATGATGCTATTGCTGGCATCGGCAACATTGATTTGCACAGTGTGTCCATTATTCAAAATGGATGCTTTCGTATTAGTGTAATGAACTTGCAGCGGTTGCTGTGTTTGCGATGCTTCCAGATGGGTATGCTCTATATTGACAGGAGATTGTTCGTGGCCGTTACCACAAGCAACAAAATCTTTTTCCAGCTCTCCCCAATGTTCCGGTCCCTGCTCTCCTTCATAGGACCAGTGTGGGCCTTTCTGAACAACTGCATGAGCGTTGTTAACTGATGAGGATGAAGTGCTGGTGGTACTAGAAATGGCGGGCTGTGAATTGCATCCTGTTACCGATACAACCAAGATAATGGCAAATATGCTGAACAGGCAACCTTTCCAGTTTTTTTTCATGTTACTTTATCCTTCTTCCAAAATAGAATATGTGAAACTTTTTACATTGTAAATTATTGTACAAAGTTCCTACAAGGGTCCAAGGACTTAGAAAGAAGCGTTTTTGGATTAAATAGTTTAAGTTAGATTTATATTTGTCCTTTTTGGGCAAAAATTACTATAATAATGAGTGTGCATTACAAAATAATTCCATATCTATTTAAAGGAGAGATCTACATGAAAGCAGCAATTGTTACAAAAGACAAGAAAGTCAGTATAGAAGAGAGACCTTTGCGTTCCTTGAAGCATGGAGAAGCGTTAGTCCAAGTTGAATACTGCGGAGTTTGCCACACAGATTTACATGTAAAAAATGCAGATTTCGGTGATGTCACAGGCAGAGTTCTGGGGCATGAAGGTATTGGAAAAGTCATTGAATTAGGTGAAGGAGTAACCAGTCTTAAGATTGGTGACCGCGTAAGTATTGCCTGGATGTTCCAAAGCTGCGGTCACTGCGAATATTGCCTAACCGGGCGGGAAACGCTGTGTCGTGAAGTTAAAAATGCTGGATATACGGTAGACGGTGCAATGGCAGAGCAATGTATTGTCACAGCTGACTACGCGGTCAAAGTACCAGATAGTCTTGACCCTGCCGCTGCAAGTAGTGTAACTTGCGCAGGGGTTACAACATATAAAGCAGTTAAAGTAAGTGAAGTCAAACCAGGACAATGGATCGGTATCTTTGGCATTGGTGGCTTGGGTAATTTGGCTGTGCAATACGCCAAAAATGTATTCAATGCTAAAGTTGTAGCCTTTGACATCAGTGATGAAAAACTAGAACTGGCCAAACAAATTGGTGCTGACTATATCGTTAACAGCATGAAAGAAGATCCGGTCGCTCGAGCTAAGGAGTTAACAAACGGTGCTGGTCTGGATGCAACCGTGGTTACCGCTGTTGCCAAAACACCTTTCAACCAGGCCATCGACGTTGTAAAGGCTGGCGCGCGTGTTGTAGCTGTAGGTCTTCCAACTGATAAGATGGATCTGGACATTCCACGTCTGGTTCTGGACGGCATTCAAGTTATTGGCTCCTTGGTCGGCACCCGCGAAGACCTTAAAGAAGCGTTCCAGTTCGCTGCAGAAGGTAAAGTCGTCCCTCTTGTACAAAAACGTCCGCTCGAAGACATTAATGAGATCTTCGAGGAGATGGAGCAGGGCAAAATCCAAGGACGCATGGTCATTGATTTTACGAAATAAAATGATGTCCATTTCGTAACTCTTGAAACTCGGAGAGAGAGAAAGCGCCTGCTGATGTATTGCAGGCGCTCTTTTTGGCTTTATAGCTTATTCAGAATGTTATCTTCCAAAACCGCAGATTTATCCCCGTATTCCTTAATAATATGTCTTTCTCCCCAAGCACAAAGAGAATCTAAAATGCTTTTCAGACTACATCCATATTCACTAAGCTCGTACTCCACCTTGGGTGGAACCTGATTATAGCTAATCCGATTGACAATGCCGTCTTCTTCTAATTCACGAAGCTGCTGAGTCAGCATTTTTTGTGTTATGGAAGGCATGATCCGTTTTAATTCGCTTGTCCGCATCTTTCCATGTGTCAAGTGACACAGAATCACGCATTTCCATTTCCCTCCGATCACCTCTAACGTCGCCTCAACAGAGATATTGTATTTTTTCTTCCCCAATGCCGATCCCCCCATGTGTTTCGCTTCTGTTATACATACCTTAACAGTCTGTTTTGATCAAAAAGAACTTTATTTAGGGTACTTTTTAGTACCTATATCACTAAAAAGTACGTACTGTTCATATTTGCTTGAATAACTCATAATAACATCTGCTGGTCGAAGATTTCTATAGATAGGAGTGAAAAACATGTCGTCAGAATCAAAACGAAGTATCTGGCCATTACTGGCTTTAGCCGTAAGCGCCTTTGCGATTGGGACAACTGAGTTCATCAGCGTGGGACTGCTTCCCCTGATCGCTGAAGACTTGCACATATCTGTAACGATGTCTGCACTAACTGTAACGCTATATGCATTAGGAGTTACCATCGGGGCACCTGTCTTGACCTCATTAACATCAAGTGTTCCCCGTAAAACGTTGCTGCTGTGGATCATGATTATATTTATTGCAGGTAACAGCCTCGCTGCGGTCTCTAGCGGAATTGCCTTGCTGCTGATTGCACGTGTGATCTCAGCGTTCGCTCATGGGGTGTTCATGTCCATCGGTTCCACTATCGCGGCCGATCTTGTGCCGGATGATCGGCGAGCGAGTGCGATTTCCATTATGTTCTCCGGGTTGACCGTAGCCACAGTCACAGGTGTACCTTTGGGTACCTACATTGGGCAGCAATGGGGTTGGCGGGCTGCATTTATGGCGATTGTGGTCGTCGGTGTAGTGGCACTCATCGCCAATCTGATTCTGCTACCATCTACGCTGCGCAAAGGGAACAAGACTCCTTTCCGCGAGCAGGTCAAACTGGTTACCAATGGTCGCTTGCTACTCGCATTTATCATTACAGCTTTGGGGTATGGAGGCACATTTGTGGTATTTACTTATTTATCTCCATTACTTCACGACATAACCGGATTTCAGCAAAGTACGGTAACGTTTATACTTTTGCTGTATGGAATTGCGATTGCCATCGGGAATGTTATTGGCGGAAAAGCAGCCAACCGCAAGCCGCTTTCAGCTTTGTTTTACATGTTTCTGATTCAAGCAGTGATCCTGTTTCTCCTGTTGTTCACGGCACCTTTTAAAACGGCAGGACTGATTACGATCTTCTTTATGGGATTGCTTGCATTTATGAACGTGCCCGGGCTACAGGTATATGTCGTTATGTTAGCCGAACGGTTTGCACCCAAAGCTGTCGATGTTGCCTCTGCTGTTAATATTGCAGCTTTCAACGCAGGGATAGCAATCGGAGCTTATGTAGGCGGGATTGTAACGGATTCACTCGGTCTCATTCATACGGCCTGGATCGGGAGCATTATGGTTTTCGTTGCGGTTTTGCTCACAGGCTGGAGTCGTATGCTCGAAAAAAGGGATAAACCACCATTACAGGCTAAAGCTTTTAAAAAATAGAGAGGAAGATACAAAATGACACAAAACTTACAAAGCACAACATTGTTAAACAACGGAGTTCACATGCCTTGGTTTGGCATCGGGGTATTTAAAGTGGAAGAAGGTTCGGAGCTGGTCGATGCTATAAAGGCTGCTGTAAAGCATGGCTACCGCAGTATAGATACAGCTGCAATCTATGCGAATGAAAGCAGTGTAGGGCAGGCTATTCAGGAAGCCCTTCAGGAAAATAATCTGTCCAGAGAAGAACTGTTCGTCACGTCCAAAGTGTGGAATGCAGATTTAGGCTATGAAGAGACACGAGCAGCTTATGAAGCCAGTCTGGACAAGCTGGGTCTGGAATATCTGGATCTATATCTGATTCATTGGCCAGTTCAAGGAAAGTATAAAGAAGCTTGGAGAGCGTTGGAATCCTTGTATAAAGAAGGACGGATTAAGGCCATTGGAGTCAGCAACTTCCAGATTCATCATTTGGAAGATCTCATGAAGGATGCTGAAATTAAGCCAATGATCAATCAGGTGGAATTCCATCCACAATTAACCCAAGCCGAGCTGTTGCAATTCTGTCAAAAGAACGACATTCAAATGGAAGCCTGGTCTCCGTTAATGCAAGGCCAATTGCTCGATCATCCGGTACTGCAAGACATAGCGACCAAGTATGGCAAATCGGTGGCGCAAGTGATTTTACGCTGGGATGTGCAGCAGGGAGTTGTCACCATTCCCAAGTCTACCAAGGCGCATCGGATCGTCGAAAATGCCGACATTTTTGACTTTGAACTGACGCGCGAGGATATGGATCGAATTCAGGCGTTAAATGCCGATCTTCGAGTAGGTCCAGATCCGGATAACTTTGATTTTTAAAATTACGTTCATCATGAGACGCCGTTTCCTTCTTCACTGAAGGGACGGCGTTTTGTGCATGATGGGTCTGGAGCCACAGCAATCCAATCCCGCCATATGGTATTATAGGGTTATGTGAAAAGAGACGTTTTGGAAGCTTGTGAATACGAAAAATCTCCGGGGGACTTCATGAATAAGACGATTGCAGATATAGCCCAAATGGCTGGTGTATCCAAGAGCACGGTATCCCGTTTTTTGAACGGCGGGTCTGTCAGCGTGGATACGAAACGTAAAATTGAAAAAGTGGTTAAAGCCACGGGGTATGTGCCCAATGCCTTTGCCCAGAGTCTTAAGGCGAAGCGGACCAACATTATCGGCACCGTTGTGCCACGTCTGGATTCTTTTGCGACATCCCATACGCTGATGGGGATTGATGAGGAACTGCGTTCTCAGCATTATCAGATGCTGATCTCCAATACGAGCCAGGATGTACAGCGTGAAATCGAAGCCATTTATGAGCTGGGACGACAAAAGATTTCGGGTATCATTTTGCTGGCTGCTCAAATTACAGACGACCATCTGACCGCGATTCGTGACATTGCTATTCCGGTGTTGCTGGTAGGCCAGCAGCACGAGCAGCTTCATAGCCTTATCCATGATGACTATCGCGCAGGATATGATGTTGGCACGTACGTTTTGTCACAGGGACACCGCGAAATTGCCTACGTTGGTGTTACTGAAAAGGATGTTGCCGTCGGTGTGCAGCGCAAGGAGGGCTTTAGACAGGCTGTTCGCGATGCATTGCCTACTGAGTCTCGTACGGACGATGCGATGCAAGCAGCAGGGTATGATATCAGATACTATGAGACCGGATTTAAAATGTCCGATGCGCGAATTGCTGCATCCGCTATTTTGGACAATTTCAAGCCAACGTTAATGGTGTGTGCTACGGATAATATTGCGCTGGGCGTAATCAATGCGGCTTATTCCAGAGGGATTGTCATTCCGTCGGATTTGTCGGTAACTGGCTTTGGGGGATACGATATTACGGAGGTCATTCACCCTGCGCTGACAACCGTTCAATATCCGTATATGGAGGCTGGACGTGTAGCAGCGCAAAATATTATGCGGCTAGTAGAACATAAATCGGTAGAAAAAGTGACGGTCATGAATTATTCCCTTATCGAAAGAGAAAGCGTTGACAAACGCTGAACAAGTGGATTATAATTTCTTCGAAACCGGTTCCATAGCATACGGACACAAATGGAATCGGTTGCAAATCCATGGATGAGCATTTTTTTAATCGTATGGGAACCGGTTCCGAAAGAATTTTTTTCACTAATTTGGAACCGGTTCCTGAGGCGAAGTTTTAATAAAAATGAGGTACAACTATGAAAATGACAAGAGAACAAAAGTATCGAATGATCGAGCAGGCAGAGCCCGGTGAAATAGCCAGCTTGGAGGAGAAAGTGGAGCAATGTCACTGGCGGCAGGGGTTTCATATCCAGCCACCGACAGGTTTGCTCAATGACCCCAATGGCTTTTCTTATTACCAAGGTGAATATCACTTATTTTATCAGTGGTTTCCACTCGGAACGGATCATGGGATGAAATACTGGTATCATTTGAAATCCAGAGATTTGGCCACATGGAATAGTGCGGGCATTGGCATCGCACCTGGGGATTATTTTGATTCACACGGGGCTTACTCAGGCAGCGCGCTGGAGCATGAGGGCAAATTATATATGCTGTATACGGGAAATGCACGAGATGAAGATTGGATCAGACATCCTTATCAATGCATGGCTGTTATGGACGAGAATGGTCACATTACTAAATGGGAGCACCCCGTTATTTCCAATGTGCCAGAAGGGTATACAGACCATTTTCGTGATCCCAAGCTATGGAAAGACGGCGATAGCTTTTACTGTGTGATTGGTGCCCAGAGAACGAATTTAACAGGCTGCGCGGTCCTCTACCGATCAACCGACCTTCGTACGTGGGAGTTTGAGGAAGAATTGTGCACAGGCCTGGAGTCGTTTGGCTACATGTGGGAATGTCCAGATTATTTTGAACTGAACGAAGCGGGTGTCTTGATCTTTTCTCCTCAGGGCTTGGAGCCTTCCGGGGATGAAAATCACAATATTTATCAATCGGGCTACGTAATCGGCAAGCCGTTGGATACCGGTACAAGAATACTGGAGCACGGCGGATTCCACGAGCTCGATAGAGGCTTTGACTTCTATGCGCCACAGACGATGATTGACCCGCAGGGGCGGCGTATTATGGTGGCATGGATGGGCCTGCCGGATATCGACTATCCCACAGATCCGAACGGATGGGCTCATTGTCTGACATTACCAAGGGAACTTACGCTTCATGAGGGTAAACTCTTGCAGCGGCCGGTCCCTGAGCTGACTACGTTACGCAGAAATCGTGAGGATCGGGTAGCTGACACGTTATTCTCAGAGAGCAAAACCTATGAAGGATTTACAGGTACGGCCTATGAGCTGATCTGTGAGGTAGATCTTTTAAGCGCTAAGATGTTTGGTATTGAATTCCGTGCGAGTGAGACTGAGAAAACGGTGATTAAATATGATGCCATCAGTCGCAAACTAGTATTGGATCGTTCGCAATCAGGTGTGCCTGTAGCCACTTCGTATGGTGAGGTACGGCAGTGTTCATGGGATAAAGATCATATCAAACTTCATTTGTTTGTAGATACGTCTTCAGTTGAGATTTTCGTCAATGATGGGGAAGAGGTGTTCACCAGTCGTATTTTTCCGCATCCAGAGAGTGACGAAATACGCTTTTTTGCCGACAAGGGAGAGGCTCTCTTCCAGGCGGTGAAATGGGATTTTACATGAGTAGGCTAAAACATCAAGTGGATCGTTAATCATCAAACAAACGGAATCAACGAGAGGATGAACATCATGGCGGAAAACAGAGAAATAGCTAAAGAAGTGATCCAGGCAATCGGTGGGCAAGAAAATATTGCTTCTTTTGCTCATTGCGCGACGCGCTTGCGGATTATGGTGCATGACAAGGAGAAAATTGATCAGAAAAAAGTTGAGGAGATCGACAAGGTCAAGGGTGCTTTCTTCAATTCCGGGCAATATCAGATTATTTTTGGTACGGGTACGGTAAATCGAATTTTTGAAGAGGTCGAAAAGCTTGGCGTAACCGGTTCATCTAAAGAAGAGGTGAAGAGTCAGGCGAAAAAGGAAGGGAACGTCTTCCAGCGCTCCATCCGTACCTTTGGCGATGTGTTTGTACCGATTATTCCTGTACTGGTTGCTACGGGGTTGTTCATGGGGCTACGTGGCTTGCTCACTCAGCCGCAAATTCTCGCTCTACTTGGCATGACGCCAAAGGATATTTCACCCAATTTTTTATTATACACACAAGTATTAACGGATACAGCCTTTGCTTTTCTACCAGCGTTAGTCGCGTGGTCAGCCTTTAGAGTATTCGGTGGTAGTCCAGTGCTGGGTATCGTTCTCGGTCTGATGCTGGTAAACCCGGCCTTGCCCAACGCTTATAGTGTTGCGGACGGCTCAGCCCACCCGTTGACGATGTTCGGATTCATTCCTGTGGTGGGCTATCAAGGCTCGGTATTGCCAGCTTTCTTCGTGGGCTTGATCGGAGCCAAGCTGGAGCGGGCGCTGCGCAAACGGGTGCCTGAAGCGCTAGATCTGATTCTTACACCGTTTTTAACACTGTTGATCATGATCACCCTGGGATTGTTTGCTATCGGTCCGATTTTCCATTCACTCGAAGAATGGGTGCTGCACGGAACAACGTTTGTGCTGGATTTGCCTTTCGGTATTGCAGGGATTGTCATCGGTTTCTTGCATCAGATTATCGTTGTTACAGGTGTGCATCATATATTTAATTTCTTGGAGATTCAACTGCTTGAAAAGAACGGCGCAAACGCCTTTAATGCCATCATTACCTGCGCTATGGCTGCTCAAGGTGCTGCCTGTCTGGCGGTTGGACTGAAAACGAAGAATAGCAAGCTGAAAGCGTTAGCACTTCCTTCCTCGTTGTCTGCTTTTCTGGGGATTACGGAACCCGCTATTTTCGGGGTCAACCTGAGATACATGAAGCCTTTTGTCATGGGTCTCATCGGTGGGGCGGTTGGCGGTTTTATCGCTTCACTCTTCCATTTGGCGGCTACAGGTATGGCAGTTACAGTCATTCCAGGCACATTGCTCTACATGAATCATCAGCTTCCGCTTTACATTTTGGCAAACTTGGCTGCTATGGTTGTAGCTTTTGTCCTGACCTGGATGTTTGGCTATAACGATAAAATGTTGGAAGAGGTCAAAACAGCGGGTTCTTCAACTTAATATGATTTCGGAATAAGCACAGATTCGCATATAAATGAACTATAACGGTCGCCCTACTTTGGAGCGCTCTTGGTCCTTGTTGAAAAGGGATGCTAGAGAAGCTTCCAGGTGGGGAGACCGTTTTTTATAAACTTTATCATTACGTATCCGGATACGTAATTTGGCTTTGGCCAACAGTGATCAAAAGATTTTGCCTATGTCATTGGGAGCATGATCATTTAGTCATCATTCTCGAGACGATGGGGCTGTATACTCTAATAAGTTTTCGGTTAATAACGCAGCTATCCTGAATTTCCATGTAGTACAATGGGCAGATGGTAGTTCTTGGTCTAGCCCTGAAGTAGGTTACCTGCTCGTGAACAAAAATTATCTGGGAGAGGTTTTTGCCGTTTATGGAAGATATACAGATGAAAATAGGGAATTTCAAATTAAAGCTCCAAGTTTTGGAGAATATCAAGTAATGGTACTTAACCTCAATGATTATACGATTTCAGGAAATGGATACGTTACGTTTTAATACTGTTTTATTTAACGATTATTATGTTTTTTTATGAACTTGTCATAATACTAATATTTTCCAAAATACGTAATACATCTTTTGGGAAAGGAGGCGTGTGCGTGTGAACAAGCGACTAAGAACAAGTGTTGTTGTCTTAGGTCTAACTGTTCTTATGGGAGGGGTTATAACCGCCATTCAAAGCCAAACTTTTGCTAATGAAATTAAAACTGAGGTTAAAGTAACCGGCGATTCTAAAACCAGTGTAACCAAAACTGAGACTAAGGCAACCGATGATTCTAACTGGCTCTCACCAGAGAGAAAGAAAGAACTAACTCATATAGCTCAATCTAAACAACCCCATGTCCTGTTAACTGAGCACGGAGATTTTTATCCCGTTAAGGTCCCAAACAAGTATCAAAGCGATCAGGTTGCAAATTTGGATAATAAGGGGGAAGAAATAACTACTAAAACAAAGCAGGTCATTTTAAGAAATTTCACCTACGAAAAAAAAGAGGAAGAAAACTGATTTTCCCAGGAACGCTCAAAAAAATGAGCGTTCTTTTTTCTAGGGTGTGTACGCAAACTGTAGATCAAGAGAATATTCTGGAGAATAAGAGATATGAGACGAAGATACGAATTAACAGACCGTGAGTGGGAAGTCGTTCAGATGTTTTTGCCCCCAGTACGAAAATCACAAGGAGGTCGACCACCCAAAAACCGTCGTCAAATGTTGAATGCCGTCCTCTGGGTTGCCCGTACGGGTGCTCCTTGGCGTGATTTACCCGATTATTATGGTCCTTGGTCCTCGGTCTACAGCTTTTTCTGGCGCCTACAAAAGGCCGGCATTTGGGATGAATCCTGAAGCACGTTACCATTGAACCTGATTTTGAGCAAATGATTGATTGATTCAACGATTGTCCGAGTCCATCAGCATGGGGCCGGCGCAAAAAGGGGGGCCAGCAAGCAAGCGATCGGACGTTCCCGAGGCAGATTAAACACGAAAATCCATGCCGTGGTGGATGCGCTGGGCAACCCGCTATGACAAGACAGCGAGCATGTTCAAGGCTTTTTTGGCGTTGATTTCGATAAGGATGTGGCTCAAATAGGTTTGCGTATAGGCTCTAATCAATCTAATTAGGTCGATATTGTGGATGATCCTGGATAACGGCCGCATTCATCATGCAGCCCGAGTGCAAGATTTCTTGAAGCAGCATCACCGATTACAATTTGTTTTTCTGCCGAAGTACTCGCCTGACCTTAACCTGATTGAAGGTTTATGGAAGTGGCTAAAGAGCGATGTCGTTCACAACGTTATTTTACAAGAAGTTTTATCATATTCGAATCAATGTCGTAGCCTTCATGAAACGCGTCAATGACAAATCGTTGGAGGTCATTGATCGCTTGTGAATACGAATGTAATTCAAAAATTCAGTCTATGTAGAATTTATATAAACGATCAATTTTACAAATATCAATAAACATATTATTGTAAAAACAAAGAAATTGGAGGTGGCTTGACAATGAAAATTCTTATAGTAGGCTATTTTACACAAATTTCAAAATCAAATATTAAAAATTATTTTCCTAATGACTGGGACATTGTAATTGTGTCGCCGGGAAAAGAAATGCTGCATCATATTGGAGACTGCCAGGTAATCATACCTGAACATATCAAAGTGGATCGCGACTTACTTTCCATGGCAAAAAAATTGAAACTGGTACAGACGGGTGCAGGGTATGATAATGTAGATATTGATGCCTGCACGCAACTAGGTATTTGGGTAGCTAATGCTGCAGGAGTGAATGCGCAGGCAGTGGCCGAGCATGTAATGGCGCTAATGTTGTCTTATTATAAAAACATACCCTACCTTGATAGATTCATGAAAACCAGAATAGATGAAAAACAGTTGGATTATACAGGAAGTGAATTAAAAGGTAAAACGATAGGAATTATCGGCTTTGGTGCTGTCGGTAAAAAAGTAGCTGAGTTTTGCAGGGTTTTTGATATGAATGTGCTGGTTAATGCTAGACATGCCGTTGTACAACCTGACAGCTTTGTAAAAATGACGGATTTCGATAATCTTGTAAGTGTATCAGATATAGTCACTGTACATACGTCACTGAATCCGCAAACCAAACAACTGATTGATAAAGGAGTATTCAAAAAGATGAAGAATACCGCACTTTTTATCAATACGGCTCGCGGTGGGATTGTCAATGAAAATGACTTAATAGCTGCTTTAAAAGATAAAGAAATTTCAGGAGCATGCTTGGATGTGTTTGAATCTGAACCGCTTTCAATTGACAGTGAACTAAGGGATCTGAGTAATGTCATACTTACTCCCCATACTGCCGGCATGCCAGATGGCGTCAAGTTGCATAAAAAAAGATATGATTTCTTTGTGAATAATATAAAACATATAAAAAACGGTGAAGAACCCGAAAGCAAGCTTAATCAGGTGTTATAGTTCTGATAATTTTTCATTTTATTAAAAAAGCAGTCGATCAATTGGCCGTTCTTTATACGTATCCTGGTCATACGCCCGCTTCCTCCTCCGGTCTCGCTTGCTCGGAATCCATTACCGAATCATCTGCCTGTCCCGGTGTCAACTCAAAGCGGAGCGGATTCGCCAGTGCATCAACCACGAACGCCAGAAAAAGCTGTAGGCTGAAGACCAAGGGCCATTATAATCGGGTAAATAATGCCATGAAGCACCGGTACGAGCAACCCAGAGGACGGCTTCACAGTTTGCGTACACACTCTAGCTTCAAATTCAAAATTGCTTCGTATCATCTTCCCATAGTCCTATTTCTGTAGTTCTAAACGATTGAGGAACGTTCATCCAGAAATTCGGACGGCGAGCAGCCTGTCAACCGTTTGAAGATTCGATGGAAATAGGACACATCACTATATCCCACATACTCCGAAATTTCACGAATCGTTAGCCGGGACTCGGTCAGCATGTAGATGGCGGTTTTAATACGTTGCGTATGTACATGCTCGCTGATCGTTTGACGTGTTACCTCACGCAGCAGCGTCGCGGCATAATTGGGGGTTTTACGGATGGCGTCGCCAAGCTCCTCCTTGGTTACCTTTTCCCGGTAGTGGTTCTGGATATACTGTTTCATATGTTCCACATGTCGCTCTCGATCGCAAGAAATGGCGCCTTTGTCCCATTCCTGATTCATATATATCATGGCCTCGGTCAGCAGACAGTCGGCCATTATGGTGTAGTAGCTTGGATGTTCAGTCCATTGATAGTACATCGATTTGATCCGTTCATGCAGCATGTCGTAGCATCCGGGTTTGATCAACAACGGCTTGTTTGTATTCAGGATGGGAAGTGTGCTGTTCGTACATGTTTTGCGGCAATGTATCACATACTTGGTATGAAAAAGCGTAGGAATACTCTTGCCATAGTAATCCAGATGACCGGGTAAAAGCAGTGTTTCACCCTTACCGAGAATGAATTTACAATCGTTCACCCAATATACACATTTGCCAAAGGTGACCAAAATGAACAGTAAGTCATCGTTGTCGATATTTGCACTAGCCTTTTCATACCAGTCCACACCGTTGTCCTGCCGTATATCCACCAAAGTAATCACGAAACTCACTCCCCGATGTCTTCAACATTCATTATACTGTAGTACATTCATCATACTATAGTTCATAGTCTTGGTGCACGGGTACAGGTAGAATAGAGCCATATAAGTTTAATGTAGATAGAGAAGCGAAGTGGAATAGAAAACCATACAGTAAAGACATTCAGGAGGATGACATTACTATGCTTAAAACGAAAATTATTTGTACTATGGGACCTGCCTGTGACTCCATTCAATTGTTAAAAGAAATGATCCAGGCTGGTATGACTGTAGCCCGCTTGAATATGGCTCATGGTGAGCTGGAAGATCACGTTAAACGTATCGAAAATGTGCGTCAGGCTGCGAAGGAAATGAATACCTTTATCCCTGTCATGATGGATATTAAAGGACCGGAAATCCGAATTGGCAAGCTGAGAGAGGCATCTTGTCTGCTGAAGCCAGGTAGCCAGCTCATTCTGACCACAGAAGAGATTCTAGGGGACGAGCATCGTATTTCAGTGAATTACCCAGATATGCCGAAGGACATCAAACCAGGCGACCGCATTCTCATTGACGACGGTTTGGTTGATCTGACTGTAACCTCCATCGAAGGTACAGAAATGATTTGTAATATTGTAAGCGGCGGTATTTTGAAGCCGAGAAAAGGTGTAAACCTGCCAGGGATTCATACAACCCTTCCAGGCGTGACGGAGCGAGATGTGAGGCACATCCAATTTGGGGTGGAGCAGCGCGTTGAGCTTATTGCGGCTTCTTTTGTGCGTAAAGGCGACGATATCCGTGAAATTCGTGAGATTTTGAAGGGACATCATGCTGAGCATGTACAAATTTATTCCAAAATTGAAAATGCTGAAGGCATGGAAAACCTGGATGATATTATCGAAGCTTCCGATGGCATTATGGTAGCCCGTGGCGATCTGGGCGTCGAGGTGCCGATTCAAGATGTGCCTGTGATGCAAAAAGAAATGATCGACAAGTGTAATCTGGTCGGCAAGCCCGTTATCGTAGCTACCCACATGCTGGAATCCATGCAGGTGAACCCGCGTCCGACGAGAGCCGAAGTTAGTGACGTGTTTAATGCCGTTATGCAAGGAGCCGATGTTGTTATGCTGTCGGGTGAATCTGCTGCAGGTAAATATCCTGTCGAGTCTGTACGGACCATGGCTGCGGTAGCTGCCAGTGCAGAATCACAATTGGATTATCAGGAGCAATTCGATAAGCGCAGAGCACGCCAAAGCACCAACATTACCGAAGTGATTAGTCAGGGTGCGGTAAGTTCGTCTCTGGAGCTGGATGCCAAAGCGATTATTACCTCGACTGCCAGTGGATTCACGGCACGTATGGTATCCAAATATCGTCCGAAGGCACCTATTATTGCGGTTACTCCGAATAATACGGTATTCGCTAAAATTTGCCTGTTATCCGGGGTGTTTCCGATCAAAGGGGATAAAGTAGCTACAACGGATGAAATGTTCGAATCCTCCATCCGTAACGCCCTGAATGCAGGTTATATCCATAAAGGGGACACTGTAGTCCTGTCGGCGGGTGTTCCAGTCGCTGAGGCGGGCACCACTAACTTGATCCGAGTATATCAAGTGTAAGTTAAAACAAAATATAGACAGCAAAAAGGCGCCCCTCCCATCGGAGAGCGCCTTTTTGACATGGATACGGGGTGTCATGGACTACGGCGTATAGCTGGCCATGTGCGTCACTGGCTTACAGCCCGAACACACTTTTAGCAACGACCTGTGTCAATTCTGCCTTATGGGCTTGATATTGCTCAGGCGTAATGCTCTTATTAGCTAGTCGTTGATCCAACTGCTCCGTTAACTGAGCTACCTGTAAATCAACGACAGCCTGTGGGTCCTGATTATTGGTGTGTGCAATATCTGCCAAGGTTTGACCGTTATACAACGCTTCATATAACTGCTCATCCGAGGATGCGCCCAATGTTTTCAACAGTTCATCATCCTTGGAAGCTTCATTATCCTGTACCTGAGGGGCTCTCTCTGGAGCCAGAGTAGCAGCATTAGCCCGACTTCCCCAAGTAGAAGATTGCCCAATAGACAACGCCAGCAACAGTGTACAGATGACCAACATTCGTTTTCGATTCATAAGTGTAAAATCTCCTTTGTGTTTCATTCAATTTCTGACAGAGTGGAGCCTTATATGGATATCCAACGGGAGTAATGTTTATGCCTTTTGCCGATCCGGCTTATGTAGTTACCAGATTCTAATATACATCATACACACCCAATCTTAGTGCAAGCTTAATACTCGTTTAAAATAAACTAAAAGAGGAGAATGTAAACAGGTTAAGCAAAAAAAATTCACGGATGCGAATAATGGATGTGATTTACCCTTTGGATTCTGTCCTTTTCTTTGACCACATTGTTCGTATCCCGTGAATACAGAGCAACAGGAAGGGGAACAACAAGCCGATGGATAGTGCATAAGGAATCCACGTCTTTGTATCATAGGTTTGTTGGTAAGGGACATTGGGGTACACGATGATGGAAAGGATGATTAAAATCATTCCGAGAGGAAGCACCAATTGTCGGTCTTTTTTCAAACGGAAGATTTGGGCTATTGCTGTCACCGTGGTGTGCATATACAGCGTAATTCTAAAAAAGAGCGAAATAAACCACATAGTAGCCATTATTGCTTCGATGCGCTGTAGAAAATTTCCAATGCTAATTTTTTTGGCTAACGCATAGCTAGGATATATATTTCTTGCTGTTAAGTCAGGACCTAATACCAAAATTGCCAATGCAACCACCACGACCAACATCAATCCGCCAATCACGCTGCCTATGAAAAAAGCTTTACGGGTTTGATCGGAACGATTTATAGAATCCGGGAAGATCATGAGAAAAATAATATGAGGTATAAACACAGTGCTACAAAAGGACAGGGCAGCAGGCCAAATAGGTCCAACTCCCGCCTCCAATACAGGTTGAACATTTTCCAGCTTAATATTGGACACCACTAAACCTACAAAAGAAATATAAAGCAGAGTAAATAACGGAAATAACAGTTCAGCCGAACGGACCAGCACTTCGAGACCCAGTCGAGCAGCCAATACTACAATAAGCGAAAAGAGAATATTTACCGCTAGAATCGGTGTTTCCGGTATCATTTGAGTAGTCATAAAATTCCCTATATAAAATAAAACAGGTGCAGGAGCATTGATGAATAGTGTGATGAAAAACAGAAGACCGGCGGCTTTGCCTAACCATTTTCCAAGCAGGGTTTCCATAATCCCAATCAGGGTCATATCTGGATACAGAGATGCAATCTTGCTGTACATATACAAGATAAGGAGCCCTGCCCCGACTCCAACGAGCGCGGCAATCCACGCATCTTGTTTGGCTACCGATGCCATGCCTGAAGGGATGATGAGGATTGCACTCCCGACCGTAAATAAAGTTGTTAATATCATAATTTGGCGTGCTGAAATTTTAATCTGTCCGGGCACCAATGTTCACCTCATCTTATCTGATTAGACCGATATGGGTCAGGAAATCGCTAAATGGCCTATATACGGCTGTTATCCAATCCAGGGGAGTAGGAATAAGCAAGTGTAATGCCTTGGCGCAGCTGATTCCGACCGCAACAAAGAGAAGGATGGAAAATAACCAAAGTTCTTTTTTAAATCCCTTTTTCCACATGTAGGGGACCTCGACCAAGCTGATTGCAGCAGCGATCAGTAATATACCCAAAACGTTCACCATATGAGACAGCATCTTGGAAAACACCTTCTTTTGTAGGGTGAGGGATTTTACTCCTTAATATCATTCAAAAATGAGCTGCCAATCGTACCTAAGCGCCGAATCTTGAAATCCACCTTGATATGTACAGGTAATTCTGTAAAGTATTCATAATCCCAATTTTTTTTAATGGATTTCCAGGTTCTCGGGTCAGCACGGTGAATGGCTTCACCGAATCCGAAAATATCAGCTTTGTATGATTTTTGAGCTTTTCTGACAGCCAAGTTCATAATCTCTTCTATCTTTTCTTCCTCTTTGTTCTCAAGGTCATAAATCGTCCCCACCTGGGTCAGATCCAGGTCATAACATTCAACTTCTCCCACGTTGGCCTCAACCTGCATTTTAATATTGATCTGAGGCTCCCCCCTATAAACGCTCCCTTTTATAGCAGTTTGGGTTCGAATGATTTCCGAGACGACTTTGCCGCCTCCTGGACAAGCCACAAAGCCGACAGAGCTCTGCACTTTGCCGAGGATGAAGTTGTAGCCTCTACTTTCAGTTTCATTTAACCAACCGATTAATCGGTCTTTTCTAAATACAGCAAGTCCGGAATACTGTAATCGGGCGGATGGGGCGATCTCTTGCACATTGCCGCTGGTTTCTCCCATTTCTTTATTGCCAACGATCCGGAGTCCTGTCAAGACAGGCTGCATTCCTTCACTGGTGAGTGCTGATACCAATTCATCCAAAGTTACTGTCGTAGTGGGCGACCAGTTTTTCTGTGATGTTTCCAGAGAGGAGAAAAGGTCATTTGCGGGAATCGGATCTAAAGGTGTCATAATTTTTAATGTATCCTCCGCACTAGTGCCCTTGGACACTACAATATAAAAATCGGTTCGGAACTGATGATATCTAGAGAGTAAATCTAAAGCTTTCGCCATTCCTTCGGTGGCCATCGACTCACCGATTACACATATACGCAGATGAGAAAAATACATTCTCCGGGGGCTAATCGTTGTTATTTTTCGGATCGCTTCAAATATGGTGTCCGCTTCCTCTGTATACAAGGTGGCTGGAGCACCGCCGCCTGCTCCTTTTTTGGCCGATGCTTTTCCAGGGTCCACCACTTGGAGAGAGACCCGGAACTGATCTCCTTGTTTATCAATCCCCATACCAACGGCGATGGCGAGCTCATTCAACTCCCTACGATTCCAACACCCCGTCAGAAGTAAAACGAGTGCAAGAATCAGGAACAGAATCGCTTTCTTCCGCTTCATGATTATCCACTCCTTTCCGACTGTTTCTCTTTTCTTCTATTCCCTTGATTTTCGAGGCGGAGTGCTGTTTCGACGTTTGACATTCTTCTGATCGACTAACCGGGGACGTGAAATCATCATCCAGTGAGGGAGTCGAAATATCGTATCTTTGGTGTCCGTCGGTATTAGAGGTGCAAAAGGAGTCATATAGGGAACACCAAACGAACGAAGGCTACACATATGCAGGATCAGGGCAATGCCTCCAACGATAATCCCGAACAGCCCAAAGGAAGCGGCAAGTCCCATCAAGGGGAACCGCAGCATACGAAAAGCGATGGACATATTATAGGCAGGAAGTACAAAGCTGGAAATCGCGGTAATTGATACGACAATAACCATCGCAGCCGATATGATGCCCGCCTCGACGGCGGCTTGTCCGATGACGAGTGTGCCCACGATAGAGACGGCTGCCCCGATGTACTTCGGCATACGAACGCCAGCTTCCCGCAATATTTCAAAAGTCAGTTCCATCATGAGTGCTTCAATAAAGGCAGGGAAGGGAACAGCCTCCCGCTGTGCCGCCAGACCGATCAGCAGTGAGGTCGGCAGCATTTCCTGATGAAACGTAGTGATGGCAACATATAAGGACGGACCGAGCAGGGAGATAAAAACTCCGGTGTAACGAAGAACCCGGATGAAGCTACTAATGTCTGCACGCTGATAATAATCCTCTGCCGCATGCAGGAAGGAAACAAACAGCGCAGGCACGACAAGCACAAACGGGGTTCCATCCACCAGAATCGCGATTTTTCCTTCCAACAGCTCGGCTGCGATGACGTCTGGGCGTTCAGAGTTGTACACTGTCGGAAAAGGGGTAAAAGTTTCGTCTTGGATTAACTCCTCGATATACCCACTTTCGAGAATACCGTCCACATCAATGCGGTTCAATCGCTCATGCACTTCCTCAACCAATTTAGGGTTCGCAATCCCCTTGATATACATGACAGCGACATCGGTCTGGGTCACACGACCGATTTGTTGGGTCTCCAGCCACAAATTGGGATCTTTAATCTTACGCCGAATTAAGGCCGTGTTTGTGCGCAGTGTCTCAGAAAATCCTTCCTGCGGCCCACGCACGACATTTTCCGAGGCAGGCTCCGTGACCCCGCGATCCTTCCATCCACGTGCGCTGGCTACTATTCCCTGTGTTTCACCGTCAATCAAAATAACAGCATCCCCGGACAACAGCGCGTTATATAAGGTTTCAAAATCGATAATCTCCCGGATGCCCCCGATGGTTAGAGCGTAATCTTTTAATATTTGCATGACACTAGAGGAGTTCTGGCTTCTGCACTCCACTTTCCTGGACAAGCTGCTATCCAGCATCATCGACTCCATGATGAAGTCGGAGACTATGTTTTTGTCCACTAAACCGTCGGTATAGAGGATCGCAATGATCTGGTCACCATCCTTGCCGATACGAATTTCTCTTATGACGATGTCGGTGCTGTTGCCGAGTGCTTGTCTGATCTGCTGAAGATTGGTTCCGATATTTGCACTGAGCTGTTCTCCGGTAGGTTCAGGTTTACTCTCGCTGTGCTGGATGGGCATCTTTTTAAATTTGTTAAGGGGGGTTCTTTTCCGAAAACGCATGAACGTTCTCCCTCTCCTTGAGGATACTTTTTATTCCAGTATGGACGCAGGGGTCTCCAGATAAACTTATTGCTGGAATTTCGACGGGGAGTAGCGGATATGAAAAAAACCTCCTTCACAAAAGTGAAGGAGGTTTTTAGACAACTACAACCATTACAATTTAGGGTTTTTCCCATATTTATTGTCGTTAGGCTGACTGTCTTGGCATGTGAATACAATCAAAATAATTGACCCTACCAGAGGAATCAGAGCGATTAGAATCCACCATCCGCTTCTGCCTGTATCATGCAGTCTACGAGCCAGGACGGCCAAGGATGGCAGCAGGACAGCCAAAGAGTAAATGTAAGTCAATATCGGAGTTAAGCCGAAGAGACTATCGATCAGACTAATTACAAAGCTAACGATTACACTAAATAGGATAAACATCCAATACTCTGTACGTCTTGCTCTACCTTGAAATCCTACATAGTTTTTTAATGCATTTAAATACCATTGCATATATTTCTCACCTCCTTATAAAATCTAAATGTTGCTTTACAGTATCCGTAAAGTTGTCCTTGTAGGTATATCGGCAGGAAACATATAAAATTTAACTTGTAAAATTTTAACTTCAATCTGGAGAAATACGCAATACATTTATTAATGTTAATAATTCGATGAATAATTTATAAAAATAAAAAATTACATATTGAATTTTCCATATCCTTTGAATAATATAGAGGTACGGTTAACCGTCAGGTTTGAATCGTCCTTCTTAACAGAAGGTGATTTTATTTTTCAAATCAATTGAAAGCGCTTTAGTTATGGATGGGAGGGATAAGCAACTTTAAATTCGAGGCTGAAGAAGTTAATACAAACATAATCCTGACGGCTTTCTCAATATTTTTTTATGTTATCAGGGATGTTCAAAACGAGAGGAGATTGATTTATGAAGCAAACATTCGTTCGTAAATTAACGGCAGCTTCACTCGCAGGTGCGCTGTTGTTGCCTGCTTCTTTGGTAGGCGCCGAGCAAACACTCAATTCAGATACAGATGGAATTCAAAATGTGGGGCAAACTTCCCTTCAAGCTCAAGACCTAGAAAACTTTTCAATTCAAAGTAAAAAGGCTGTCTCTTTCAAGGAGACTTCCGTACATGATCCATCCATCCTGAAAGTAAAAGACACCTTTTACATTTTTGGCTCCCATCTGGCGGCTGCCAAGTCCAAAGACCTCATGAATTGGGATACGATTGCTACAGGAGTGGCGAATGGTAATGCATTGATTCCCAACGTCAAAGAAGAATTAAAGGAAGCGCTGGATTGGGCACAGACGGACACGCTGTGGGCAGCTGATGTCATTCAACTGGCAGATGGCAAGTTCTATATGTATTATAACGCTTGTAAAGGTGACTCCCCGCGTTCAGCAATGGGCCTGGCAGTTGCTGATAAAATTGAAGGGCCTTATAAGAATAAAGGCATTTTTCTAAAATCTGGCATGTGGGACCAACCGAGTGAGGATGGGACGATCTATGACGCAACCAAGCATCCGAACGCCGTGGACCCGGACACCTTTTATGATAAGAACGGCAAGTTGTGGATGGTATATGGCTCCTACTCAGGAGGCATCTTCATTATGCAGATGGATGAAAAAACAGGGAAGCCGCTCCCTGGTCAAGGCTACGGGAAAAAGCTGACAGGCGGCAACCATGCTCGCATGGAAGGGCCGTACATACAATACAGTCCACAAACGGACTACTATTACTTGTTCCTGTCGTATGGTGGATTGTCGGCGGATGGCGGATACAACCTGCGGGTGGCTCGGTCAAAAACACCGGATGGTCCTTTCTACGATGCTGAAGGCAACGATATGATCAAGGTCAAGGCGAATCCGGACAAACCTCTTTTTGATGACGCTTCCATTGAACCATACGGTGTCAAACTGATAGGTAATTACATGATTCCAAGAGAAATTGGCGATCCGGGTACAGGACTGGGTGCAGGCTATGTGTCGCCCGGACACAACTCGGCTTATTATGATCCCAAGACGAAAAAGCATTTTGTCATTTTCCATTCCCGTTTCCCGGGGAGAGGCGAACAGTTTGAAGTGCGGGTACATGAAATGTTCATGAACGCTGACGGTTGGCCTGTGGTTGCTCCTTATCGTTATTCGGGAGATGAGGATTCACTGAAAAAGCTGTCAGAAAAGGATGTCCTCGGTCAATATTCGTATGTAAATCACGGGAAGGAAATTTCGGCGAATATTAAGCAAGCTGTTACTGTCAATCTGGATCGCGGTGGCAAACTGTCTGGTGGAGTGAACGGTACATGGAAGTTGGGGGCAGGCAATCAGTTGGAAATTACAGCAGAGGGCACGAAGTACAAAGGTGTATTCCTGCGGCACCGTGATCCAGACACAGGTGCCAAGACGCTTGCTTTTACCGCATTGTCCTCCAAGGGTGTTGCGGTATGGGGTTCGCTAAAGCTTGACCTGAAGGCCAGCAAGATTGTAGCTGCTGTGCAGAAGGATCTGAGCCTGGGCGATACGAGCAATGTTCTTTATAATCTGACGCTACCTACTCAAGCAGCACAAGATACCACTATTTCATGGGAGTCCACCCACCCGGAGAATATTTCTGTGACAGGTGATGTATACCGTCCAGAAGCCGGTTCTCAGCCTGTAACAGTTACATTGACGGCGATCATTAAAAAGGACAAAGCCACCGCTAAGAAAAGCTTTACAGCTATTGTTCCCGGGCAGGCCCAAGGTCCTCAGCTCGCACGCTATTCGTGGAGTGAAGATCAAGGAACTACGGTTGTCGACAGCACATACAATCAATTTGATGGTAAGACCTATGGTGGTGCTGCGTGGGATAAAGACGGGAAGCTTGGCGGTGCGCTTGTCCTAAACGGTAAGGATGGTTACGTGCAACTACCAAATACAGTAACAGATGCGAAGGATTTTACCTTTTCCGCTTGGGTGAACTGGAAGGGCGGTACAGCTTGGCAACGGATTTTTGACTTCGGCAACGGCCAAGCCCGGCATATGTTTCTTACCCCTTCCCAAGGTAGCGGTGTACTCCAGTTTACAATCCATGAGGGTACGGATCAAAGCTTGCTTTCCAAATCATCATTACCGCTAAACCAGTGGACGCATGTAGCGGTTACACTGGAAGGGAATGCAGGGAAATTGTATGTAAATGGTGAGGAAGTAGCTGTTAATGACGGTATTACCTTTAATCCCAATGAGTTGCTGACGAGCGAGGCTTATCTCGGCAAAAGCCGCTTTGCCGCCGATGCTTACTTCAATGGCTGCCTGGATGAAGTTCAATTGTATAACAAAGCGCTGACAGCAGAGGAAATTAAAGCACTGGCAGAATTGTAGTTCAAAATAAGCAAATAAACGTAGGAGATGGGCTTTTATTAAGAAGTTCGTCTCCTACGCAATGTTTTGTATATTTATTTCTTGATTGCTGGTATAATAGGAAGCAACTGCGGATATAATGTTTTAAGTAGGCGTTAATGACTCGCTCCCGCCGAATGAACACAGCTTTGAAGCAGCAATAGAGAACATAAGCACTCTGCATAAATTAAATTCACCAGTGCTTGCGTTTTCAATACACTTATGGTAATATGAGTATATTGAGATTGTGACCTGAGATTCGCATATTGTAGAGGGCTATTGTTTTAGGTTGAAATAACCTTGTGCAATATGTGAATTTTTATTTGTAAAAAATAAAGGTCATATAAATACATTTTGGAGGTAATTCCATGCAAACAGGTACAGTTAAATGGTTTAACGCAGAAAAAGGTTTCGGTTTCATCGAGGTTGAAGGTGGAAGCGACGTATTCGTACATTTCTCCGCAATCCAAGGCGAAGGTTTCAAATCTTTGGACGAAGGCCAACGCGTAGAATTCAACGTAGTTGAAGGAAACCGTGGACCACAAGCTGAGAACGTTGTAAAACTGTAATTTTAAATTACAGCCTACTTCAGATGCCCCGAACATAGCGTTTGGGGCATTTGTTTTTATCTGTTCATAAGACCGTTTTTGAACTGATTACATCTTATCGCTTTATAAATCATGAAGAAAGAGGGATGTTTATGTACAATTCACGGAAAAAGCCAATGGATGAGATTCCTGAGGAAATTACAACTGTCTGGAATTGCGCCAGCGATACATGTAACGGCTGGATGCGAGATAACTTCGCTTTTTCTGTCGAGCCGACATGCCCCATTTGCGGTTCTGCCATGGTGAAGGGCGAGAAAAAGCTGGCTGTTTTAAATAATACGAGCTTCAACCATACCAAACAATCCTAAGCGGATAAATGTTTGTAGTGAAAGATGCCCCATAGCCATTAACGGCGCTGAGGCGTCTTTTTTGTTTTTTATAAATATAAATTATACATAAGGATGAACAGGTTTTCAATTATGTGTGGAGGGTGGGGCTAGTATGCTCAGTAAGATAGAGTTAAATTCGGGTAGCGCTTCGTAAAACACACCGTGGCCACTTCGTTCGAAAGGAATAAGTCTTGATCCGGCAATTCCTTTTTGAGTTTGGACAGCCAGAGGGAAAGGACAGACCCGATCCAGCTTGCCGTGTAGAATCCAGGTGGGCACGTGTATACATGGCAAATCAGGGCGCAAATCAGAGTCACGTAGTGAGTACAAAGTACAAGCCATGCTATGAACTGTTGCCGCAAAGCCCTGGTCACGTAACCAGTCGCGTAAACTCTGGCTGACGGGATTAGCAAACAACATTTCGCCAAAAGAAGTTACCAGTTGTGGACGATCTGTATAGGCTTGTTTGATGAGTTTATCTACCTCTGTGACAGGAGTACCATAAGGAAAGTCGCTGGTTGGGGTGAATCGAGGCGTAGCTGCTCCGATCAAGATCAACTGATTGACGCCAAATCCCCGGTGCCTGCTCATGTAGCGTGTAACCACAGCTCCCCCCATGGAAAAACCGATCAGCCGTACCTGGTTTAACTGAAGTGCCTGCATCACAGCCAGCAGATCGTCTGCCAATCGATCATAATTGTATCCATGCCATGGTCGATCAGACTTGCCGAACCCCCTAAGGTCAACCTGAATACAGCGATACCCGTAAGCAGGCAACAAGGCGGACTGGTATTCGTACATTCGGTGATCCAGCGGCCAGCCGTGCACCATCAGAACAGGGATGCCTTCTCCAATATCCTCGACATACAGCTTCACGCCGCGCTCCACCTCAATATAATATCCCATCGTGTTCACCCCTTTAGAAATCACGAAATTTCGTTCTCTCTCACATATATGTAGCCAGGGCTTAGCTCATTCGAGAAAGGGATGAGACTATCACGATATAAGCATATAGGTTGGTAAAAAATGTATGTCATCCTGTATAGGGATAGGATATAATTATGGAATGAAACAGCATCGGGAGAGTGGAACAATGACACCATCAAAAACATTAAAATGGATTACAGGCGGATTGGAGCTATTTTTAGCTATTCCCGTTTTGGGCGGGCTGCTCGTCGTAAATTCCGCGTATACTATATTGTTCTTTATGCTGATTTTCCACATTGTTACGTTGGTGCTATCGGTGACGAATAGAGAGTCTTATTATGGATCTATTTTAGGGATCGTGACCTCGGTTATTGGATGGATTCCGATTGTGGGCTGGTTGATGCATTTGCTCTCAGGCATATTTTTGATGATTACCGCAGCTCAGCAGCCGCGTGATCAGTATCGTAATCGCAATCCTTATGATGATTATCGCTACTAGGGTAAGTGAGTGATACGAAGTTGAAAGATCCTGTTGAACAGGGTCTTTTTTTATTTATGAAATCTCCCCATGATAATGGTGTTGTAGTATTTGCCATCGGAAAGAACCTTATCGTTTTTTAATAACCCTTCGATTTCAAATCCATGTTTTTTATAGAGCTCAACGGCTTTATCATTCGTTTCCAAAACTTGTAGAGTCATTTTCTTGATGCCATTGGAGTCAGCCCAGAAAATAGACTCTTTTAAAAGATTTGTCCCGATCCCGTAACCCCAAAAGTCCTTTAGTACGCATACGCCAAATTCAACTTTATGAGAGAATCTGCTCAGAACATGGCCCTCACATCTTGAAAATCCGACGATTTTATCTTGAACTACTGCAACTAAAAATAGGTTTCTGTTATTCTCTGTATCCGTTTCGATGAGCTGTTTAAACCCGGATGTACTTATAAATGCTTCTCCCTTCTCTCTGTCTAAATTTTCAGTCTCTCCATCAATCAGCAAACGGATTTCAGACAAATTCTTCGCATCTTGAATCATGGCAGATCTGACCGTATAGCGCATTCCTTGTACATCAAATTCCTGTTGATTTATTTTCATTACGTTCTCCTTTTTATGGATTAGAGTGAAAAATGAATTCTGGATCATTTAGTCTACCATATTATCTTATTTACATGATCAATAAGCCTGTCTCCTTCTGTTGTATCACAGCAGGGGACAGGCTTATTGTCGTCTCTATCCGTACAGGGAAGCCGGACGGAAATTTATTATACATGAGTGGATGTGCCAAAACGGGAGCTGTAGCTATTTCTATTTAGCAGAGGCTTTAGCTGCATTGGTTTTAGCAGGAGCTTTGGCTACATCTCTTTGAGCAGGAGCTTTACCTGCATCCGCTTTACCGCCATCTACTGGTGGCTTGGATGGTTTCACGCCATTCACCATGTCTGTCATCATTTGTTTTAGATTAGAGACGCGTTGGTTATATTCGGTTGCTGTAATTTTGCCGTTTTGTTTTTCCGTAGCCAGTTTCGCTTTCATATCCGAAACCATCACATCAATAACAGAATTTACACTTACGCCTTGTGCTTTGGCGATTGTAGCAAGGGATTTACCTGCTTTCAGCTGTGTATCCAATTGACTGGAGGATAATTTTAATAATTTCAGGAGAGCTTTGTTCTCAGCATAATTTCCTCCTGTGATTTTAGGACCGTTAGCATCACCAGGGTTACCCTTAGGTGCCTGTGCTTTGTCTGCAATGGAAGCCTTCTCAGGTGTAGTGGAAGCAGCATGAGCTGCGCTTGTGGAGTACAGTGCTCCGCCTCCTAAAAATGCCAAGGCCATCGTTCCAGCCAAAATTGCCTTTTTGGTGCTCTTCATCTTCATTTTCCACCTTTCGGTTATGGGTTGTTTGGTACGTGGTACATCATAAGGGATCAACTTGAATGCTATCTGAGCGCAAGCTGAGCATTTACTGAATGAATTTGGAGAGCGTGACTAACTAACATTTTGGCTAATAGGGTACTTGTATTACGTGTATTAAGTGATATAATACACTATAGTCACGATAGATGCAGCCGATTAGGGGGAAACACCCATGGAAGAACAACGGGTTGGCTCGTTCCGATTTTTAATTGACTTTAGCCAGCCATTATATGAACAAATATTGAATCAAGTACGAAGCTCCATTGCTAAAGGGGAGATCGAAATGGGAAGCAAAATGCCGTCTGTTCGTGATCTGGCGCAGGAATTACGCATGAATCCGAATACCGTGATGCGAGCGTATCAGGAGCTGGAGCGGGACGGATTGACTGAGAAACGACGTGGTCTAGGTACTTATGTTACGTCATCCAGTGAGCGGATTGCCAGCTTTCGGGAACAACTGGCTATGACGTATATAGATCAGTTTCTCGGACAGATGAGCAGCCTGGGACTATCTTGGGAAGATGTTCAGCAGTATATAAGAAGCAAACAGGACGGAAACGATGAGGAAGGAGGCGAAAGGGCATGACAGAGTCTGTAGTGGTTGCGAATCATCTGATGAAGCAATATGGCAGTAAAAAAGCATTGGACCAATTGGATGTTGTCATTCCGGCAGGACGCATAGTAGGCGTGCTTGGGCCCAATGGTTGTGGGAAGTCCAGCTTCTTTCGAGCGATCACTGGATTGATTCAGCCGGATGGGGGCGAGCTTCAGGTATTGGGCCGACAGCCTGGTTGGGAAACCAACGGGGATATATCCTATCTTCCTGACCGGGCACGCTGGTACCCCAATCATACAGTTCAGCAGACGCTGGAATGGGGGAAGTCCTTTTTGCCTGGCTTCAATATAAAAGATGCCTATAAACTTGCTGATCATATGGACGTGGAGTTGGAGTTGAAAATGGCCGGGTTGAGTCGCGGACAGGAGGCACGTGTGCTACTGATTTTATGTCTGGCACGTGAGGTTCCACTCATGATCCTGGATGAACCGTTCGCAGGTATTGATGTCCTCTCCAGAGAGGCGATTGTGGCCGGGATTATTGATTATTTGGAGGGTCGGCAGCAATCTATACTCATTAGCACGCATGATATTCAGGAAGTGGAAGGCTTGTTTGACTACACGGTCATGATGGACCGCGGACGGATCATATGGTCTGGTGATTCGGATGATTTGCGTGCAGAGCATGGCTCGCTAAATCAGGTGTTCCGCAATTTGTACAAAAAGGAGTGGAAGGCGTGAATTCATCAGGGCTGTTCAAAGATTTAATACGCCATGAATTTCGAAATAAAGGAAGCTGGAGAAAACAGAGCCGCAATCGATTACCGAGATCGTGGAGACTTGTGTATTTCTCACTATTTCTCATTGCGGCGTTCGCTATTTCCTTGTACTTCGCGCTTCACAACCAACTCGAATTGACAAGGCTGTGGTATGTGACCCTGGGCCTGCCGTACATGATCATTTTCATGGGTGTGGGAAGTTTGAGGAGAGAATGGGAAAATGACACCTACGGATGGTGGCTGACCCTTCCCTATCCGCGCATGTGGCTGATTAGCGCCAAATGGATTGCGGCTATTTTACAAACCATTGTTGTAATATTGCTTCTGTTTGTGGTGGGTTCTCTGTACGCGTTGTTCATCTCATCAACCATACAGTCTTATACGTTTACGGATGCAGTGTCTTTTATTATAGCCGGATTGAACTGGTTTGTGATGATTATCGCCTTCACGCCGTTGGTTATTGCGCTGGGTCTGTTGACGGCCAGTACCCAATACAGCACCTTGCGGCCGCTCAGCCCGATACTGTGGATTCTTTTAATGGGTGGAGGGAGTGTCTTTTATTGGTCAGGCGATCAGCGGATTTATGAGCAGTTTGATCGTGTTCAGAACGGACAGTGGTTTCCATTTACCTGGCATTTCCCAGTTGCGGTGTTGATCAGTTGGGTTGCTGCGTATGTATTAATCCGCTTGAACGCTTATTTGCTGGAGAGAAAACTGTCGATTTAGGCTAGCGTATCTACAGGATCTATGAGGAAGGAGTTACTACACCATGACGACGATATTTATATATGGTTTGATAGCTGTTCTGGTGGGGCTGATGATCTGGTTAAGAACCAAGAGACGAAGGGGGCCGGTAAAAGGAAACGGAATTCGGATTCTGCTCCCTTTGTTTATCGCATTCCCGCTTATGATGATGTCTGTGTACCAATTAATGCATATTCCCGGACAAACGTACGCGCCCCCCGCCTTTTGGGAACTGCTGATTGCTGGGCTATTAGGGGCTCTGTTTGGCTATGTTATTTTGCTGCATACAGCGTATGAAAGACGGGATGACGGCCTTATTTATCCCAAGCCGAACCAATATTTTAAATATATTATTATCGCTATTATCTTGATTCGCGTTGTTTTGACCCAGTATCTCAGTAGTTTGGGTGCGACGGAAATTAGCATGCTGGCAATTACAATGGCGCTGGTGTATATCTCAATCTGGCGAATCGGGAGCTTTATCAAGTTTCGGAGAACGTTATCCGTATAACAATAGCAATGGGGTTAACAGCGGCTTACTATTCAAAAAGCGTTCATTCGCTTGGCGATAGGAGCCGCTTTTTTTGAGTTTCGGCATTAGCAAGTTATCACACATTGTTATTGCTCCCCATATCCTTTATTCTAAGGCTTGTGGCTTGCATTGTAGCCGTACAAGTATAAATTTTTGAAAGGAGGGTTATTGAGGTTTCAAAAGATTTGAATGGGGTTTAAAGTTAGGTATGCGGGGAAAAATTGCTTTTTCGTGATTAGGTGTAACTTTATTAGTTACATAAAAAGGAATTGTATTCATATTTTATTTTACAGGTTGAGAGGGGCTTACATTCATGAAAAAACATACGGTTACTGCTGCACTCGCTGGTTTGCTTGTTCTGTCTTCTGCTGTACCGGCTTTAGCGGCCGAGGTAAAACCTGCTACGGGTATTCAGGTTTGGGTAGATGGCAAGAAGGAGGCTTACAAAATTGCACCTATCGTGAGAAATAAGCAGGTCTTAATTCCCCTGAGACAATTGGCCTCCAGTTTGGGAATTCCGTTGGATGCCAAGCATATTACATTCAATACGGCGCGACAAAGCACGACCATCCGATATGATCAGGCGACGGTTGTACTGGTGTCTGGCAGTCCGGAGGCGCAAATCAACGGGATTAAAGTGCCACTGTCCACCTCGACCATCTTGACCAAGCAAGGGGTAACCTATGTACCGGTTGATGTCGTCAAAGAAGCGTGGGGCAAGCAAGTGATTTGGGACCCGGCCAGCCAGACCTTGCAAATCGGGGTGAGCAATAAGGATAAGGTTGTAGAGATTCTGAAGAGCTTTGAAACGGGTGATACGAAAGCAGCTGAGGCTTGGATCAGCAAAGATCAGTACATTCAGCATAATCCGAGCTTTGCTAGCGGGAGAGATGCCTTTTTGCAAGGGATTAGCCAATCAAAGGGAGCCAATGTGCTTGTTGAAATCCAGCGGGTTATTCAGGATGGCAATGTTGTAGCAGTACATTATAAAAAGTCCATTGCAGGGAAAACAAGCATTGCTTTTGATATTTTCCGCTTCGATAGCAATGGTAAAATTGTTGAGCATTGGGACAACGTGCAGGACTCGGCTCCAGCCAATCCAAGCGGACACACCATGATTGATGGAGCAACACAAATCGCGGATCTCAACCAAACTGAGACCAACAAAGCGCTAATCCGCAAGTTTGTGGATGATGTTCTGGTTGGCAAAAATCGTGCTGCATTGGAAAGTTATTATAATGGTGATCAGTACATTCAGCATAACCCTCTTTTTGGTGACGGTGTATCCAATTTGAAGCAAGCATTTTCCGCAGCGGGAAGCCAAGGAGCTTCCTTTGGATATGGTCAGGTTCACATGGTTATTGGAGAAGGCAACTTCGTGCTGGTTGTGAGTGAGTTGACATCGCCTAAGGGAACTTCGGCCGCTGTCTATGATCTGTTCCGGGTAGAGAACGGCAAGGTAGCAGAACATTGGGACGTAGTTCAGGAGGTTCCAGCTAAAACAGAGTGGAAAAATACAAACGGTAAGTTTTAAAAAAGTGCGTTTGGAGTAAGGTCTGATTGGCACGCTTTCCCAACCGTCCTTTTCCTGTTAAAATGATGCAAACATATAACAGGGGGTTGAACGATGGAAGGCTTGAAGCAACGTGTGGGCTGCCTGCACGCGCATCACTCGAATATAGCCTATATGGATCGGGCTTTTGCTTCTTATGAGGTGGAGCTGGTACATTTTGTGGACCCAGGGCTTATGCGCCGGATCTCGTCAGATCCGCATTTTTCTGCGGACGATGCGAGTCGCAAGGTAGAAGAGCAACTGAGATGGATTGCTCAAAGTGACATAGACGTTATTTTGATAACGTGCACGAATTATACCGTTTTGGCGGAAAAGACTCAATTGACCATGTCTACACCCATAATCGCGCTGGATGAGCCCTTTTTTCATGAGATATGCGATGATTTGCTGCCACGGACCTTGGTATTCACGAATCCGGCTACCGTAGAGGGGACGATGAAGCGTCTTTATCATACCGCTACTCTGTTAGGTAAACCGGATATCTCTTCTTTGATAGAGGTCAAGGTGGTGGAGGACGCTTTTGAATTGATTATGCAGGGACGTAAAGACGAGTATAAGGAACTGTTGGTTCGTTCACTGTATGAGTTGAGGGAAGCTGATCCAAGCAGAGGGCTGGCTGTAGCACAGTTGTCTATGGTTGATGCTGCGTTACAAGTGGAGCTGGAGACGGGGCAAACGATTGGCAATCCCCTACGGTCATTGTCGAATTTAATTGAGGATTTGTTAGGTTAAAAAGTATAACCAAAAGAACTTCCAACCCGTGTACTGGGACTGTGGAAGTTCTTTTTTTTGGAGGTCGGCGAGCAGGTTACTTCTGCGTTGTTCATCACAGATTCTGTTGATCTTGGGTGATGAATGCTGCGCCTGCCGATTCTCTTTGGACAAGCGTAACGTATAAACGTTCATGCTCCACGTCTTCCCCAGCAATGATTTTGAGAACTTGTTCGGCAGCTACAGCGCCCCATTTACGCTTGGAATAGTCAATCGTTGTCAGACGGGGCTGAATATATTGCGCCAGTTCGATATTATCAAAGCCGACGATATGAATATCCTTGCCAATCGTCAGTTCTGACTGAGCCATTCGATTGTAAAAGCCCACTGCCATTTCATCATTGAGACAAAATACGGCTACAGGTTCCGAACTTGGGCCAACTTGTTGCTGCAAAATGATCTCAGCCGCCTGTTCGCCGCCCGATTTCTCAAAATCGCCGTCAATTTCGATCATTTCAGCCACGCCGCTACGCTCAACGGTCTGCTTGACCGCCTGCATCCGTTGCCATGAATCGTAAGAACCTTCTGGTCCGGTAACCACATATAGCTTACGGTGTCCCAATTCCAATAAATGTTCTATGGCGAGAGCGGCGCCCGCTTTGTTATCCAGCAGCACTTGGTTAATGTTAGGATGATTCAGTTCACGGTCCAACACGACAATTTTATGTCCTCGCTCGGCGTAGTTCAGTAGCTCCTGACTATCAAACGTCTGATCCAGCACAATGGCGCCGTCGATCATGCGTTCCGGCAACATTCGGTGAGACTGCTTACCGCTGCATACGATGAGATCATAGCCCTTGCGGTTTAAAATTTCCTTGATGCCGTACAGTAAATCTCCATAAACGTCTCCACGAAAGTCAGTTAGGAAAACGCCAATAATTTTGGTCTGCCTTTTCTTGAGATTACGTGCGGCGGCATTGGGCACATAGTTAAGCTCTTTGGCAATGGCTAAAATACGTGCGCAAGTTTCTTCTGTTACCTTATCGCTACCATTCAAGGCATATGAAACGGTAGATATGGAAACGCCCGCCTGTTTGGCGATATCTTTAATGCTGACCACATCGTCACCTCCTTGTCGTCCGTCTTATCATTGCTACTGTATATTCATTATTAACCACATATCTATTCCAAAATGTCGTAGTCCTACACCTAAGCAGCAAAGGGCGATCCTGCAAGATCGCCATCCCTTTGTTGCCTATACCAGATTAGCATCAGAAACTCTTTATAAAATAATCTCCAGACGGTGTACACCATCATGCTCTGCCAAGGCTTGCTCGAAAATCTCGCGTTTGATGCGCAAGGCACCGGAGCGGTAGCGATTATCATCGGCTGGCACGCTTTCCAGTGGTGTTCCGTTTAATACTGCACGGCCTTGCCCACTGCCAGTATGCTCTTGCAGCATGCGGTAGACGAAGGTAATTGGTTTTCCTGCAAAGGAAAATTCAAACTCCAATCCGTCGAGATGATCCGGCAGCACAGGGTCCAGGATCAGATCTTCGCCCGACTGACGAACACCAAGGACATTCGATATGAGTTGATTCATATAGATTCCTGGACCGCTGGAATAGATTCTCCAGCCGCCTTTGACGGGTACAGCTCCTTCACGCAGTTCGCCAAACCGTTCCTGTGCTTCATAGCGGGTGTTAAATTTACCGTCCGAGCTACTGAAATAGGCGTTGCTTTGGCGCCATTCGGCATTCGGTACGGACGCACGGATGCCGACCGGATTGATGAGCTTCAAGCTATGCCAGGCGTCATCCTTGCGTCCCAATTTGGCCATCGCTTCCGCAAAGCGGATATGGGCATGCACATATTGCAGTCCGACCTCACGTCCAAAGTTGGCCGCTTGCTCTGCGCGCTTGAAGTGCGAGCTCACACCGCCATCATACTGTGCAGGACGGTTCATCAGACGCACACCATCCGGGCAGAGGAACTGCTCACGGATGAGCTGCTCATGAGCCAATGCTTGCTCAGGCGTGAGCAGCTGGCTGATCATGCTGCGTGTCATCGGCAGCAAGCGGTAATGGATTCCCGTCTCGGTGTCAGACGGATGGAGCATCAGCTTAGGTTGACCGGGCTCTTCCATATACACGAAGCCCGGAATAATTCCGCTCTCCAGCATGTAGCGGTTGAAGTCTTTACGGATGCCATTAGCCATTTGATGTAGATCTTGTGCAATCTTGTCGGCTTCGCTTACTACACCCGCGGGGGCCTGCTCCAAAGCAGCGGCAAAGTTACTGATAACTTGGTAGGTGAGTGCAACCGTCCAGCTGCTCGCCATGTATTGCTTCAGCTGTGCATTGGCTGGCTGGAGGGTATCATCCCAATCGCCGTCGCCATAGGCCGACAAATACGTATCATGCAGGAAATTCTCTCGAATATATTCGATTTCCTTCAGGGCATGTTCCATGAGAGTCGCGGTCTGCTTGGTATAATCGAAAGTATGTCGATGGGTGTAAGGTACATTTTCTTCCAGAATACTGTAATCACGGGTAGCGGTCAAATAATCGCCCAGTACCTTGAGCGGCCAGACGATAATATCCCCATGGCTTTCTTCTTGCTGCACGTGAGTATAGTTGTCAAACATAAACCATTGCGGCCAGTTTCCGCTGTCCTCGTACTGATGGCTGAAAACAGTCAGCAGAATGGAACGAACCTCATCGAACTTTTGCACAGCTGAGAAATATTCCACAGGCCCCTGACACACATCGCGTGTTCCCCAGGCTGCACCGCCGTATTGCTCCAGACCGTGAGGCACGGAATAGTGAACAAGCATATTGTGGGTGTACCACCAGGCCACTGCGTTCACACGGAATAGCTCGCTCGTTTCGTGTTGACCCAGCGACAGATGGAAACCGTTCATAAGCTCGGCGAAATATGCCCGATAGTGCTCGCGCTCATCTTCAAAGGAAGCGTGACGCTCTTTGTGCGCTGATTCTTGCCCGGCTGAAAGTCCATTCAGCCAACCCTGCACGGTACAGGTCCATTCGCTGCTGTCACCCAGCTCTAGCACAACCAGAGATGCATCAGGGGAAGCATTACCCTGTAGCAGTGCGTGAGCGTCGCTCACATGCTGTAATGGAGCGCCCTCTATGTGCATTCGGTACAGCAGGTCTGGATAGGCTTCGGCACTCAGGGAAGCAGAGTCTGCCCGGAAGAGTAGGGCGTCGCCTTCACGTTCCATATGAAACGGAAGCTCATATTCGTTCACATGCATAGACATTTGCTGAGTGATGAGGAACGGATAGGTTCGGCCGCTTACCGCACGCATATGAAGCCGTACTTCTGGGCTATCGGCATTCGTATAGTTTGTAATAATGAATGTATCGTCAGCCGTTTTGTAGTACCAGCGCACATAATTAAAGCCAATCTCGAACAGGGAAGGCATCGTGAGCAGGCGGTATTTCCCTTGGATTCCGACATAAATGCGCTGACCGGATGTCTTGGGAATATTGAGCGCATTACGCGCATTGGTAATCATTTTGTTGAAATTCGTATTGCCGATTACGAGCTGGGAATTGAATACCCCGTACATATAGGAGGTGGTTGTAATGGTTTCTTCCTTACCTCCTGAGTAATGCCCGCCCATTAAAATGTGCCCGTGGGGACGCTCTACACGAAGCTCTTTGGATTTGAGTACAACATGCTCATAACTGTCCGTGAAAAAGGAAAGTAGTTCATCGCCATCCCGTTCTTCTTCCTGCCGTTTGGGGAAAAGTTGATTCACTTCGGCATCGGTGAAGTCCAGCGTACGCAACGGCTCACCGATGGTTTGAGCTGGGGCCACACGCCCTGCCTGAAGATCACTTGCCGCGTGTGTCGGTAAGCTGGTCTCAGAAGCGTCTGCTAGAACGGCAGTTACTTCGTCGCGTGCCTTTGCCACTAGTTCCTGATACTCCAGCTTTGTCACTGCGGCTGGATGATTGGGCTGGAACAGACCGTAAAAAGTAAAGCGAGCTTCCCCGGCAAGTTTCACTCGCTCGGACTGCAATGCGGTATAGGCGAATTCGTATTGGTATACTTCATTGGCGAGCGAGTCGCGACGGAGTGCTTCCGGCTCATTCGTTTCCTTGTACGATAGTCCAAAGAACTGAAATCCGTCAGTCGAGTAACCAATAGTGCGGGTTAACGAGCCTTGTTGAATGTATGGGAATGTCTGACTTTGGGGCTGGTTTTGACGTGAGCAAACGGTATAGCCTCTTTGTTCATCATGGTAGACGGTGTGGTCAATATATTGAGACAAATAAGCTTCATTACTGCGTACAGCAGCGGTATCGGCAATGCCGATATCCTGACCGTACACGACATCTGCTTCCACGTCATCGCCCTGTAGGGTTACATCCCAGAACCATACTCCCAGGCGGCTTAGCGTGAAGGTCACCTGGTAGCCTACACCAGCGGTGAAACCTTCCCAAATAATCTGCTGATCCGTTTGTCGAATTACTCCCGGTGAGCGAACTCCAAGCAGGGGAGTGATAATTACACCGGATGGACGGTGCAATCTCAAGTACAGATTGTTCAGGGAACCATCGACTGAATTGGTCAACAGTTGGTTGATCATCGTTGAGCCATGGGCGATCTTATACACATCACCGCTGCTCAAGAAGGTAAAAGACAGGTCGCCAGCCCGCAGCAAAATATTTTGATCCAGACTTGTATTCATCAAAGGGAACGCCTCACTTTCTTGTTTATTTCACTAACCGAAAACGGATTTCACTAGTATCTCGGCTGTTAGGTCCTGTAAAGACGGCAAATTCCCCGCTGTCACTGCTGAAGCTCAAATCTGCATGATGATAGCGCAGCTGAGGCTCGGTCAGTACAAATTCCACTTCCTGGCTTTCGCCTGGGGCAAGAAGGACTTTGCAGAAATCTTTCAGTTCTTTCATTGGACGAACCGTATCACCGCTGATATCACGAACATAGAATTGGACGGTTTCCTCGACCGGACGTGTTCCTATGTTCGTTACCTGCACTTTCACGGTCAGTTCCTGACCAGGTATAAGGGTATCCCCGGAAAGCTGTACGCTGTCATAAGCGACATCGGTGTAACTCAGTCCATAGCCAAACGGGAATAAAGGTTCGTTCGGTACGTCTAGATATTGAGACACATAGCGTTCTTTTGTATTCGGATCTAGCTGTGGGCGTCCCGTATTAAAATGATTGTAGTACACGGGCACCTGTCCGACCGATTGCGGGAAGGACATGGTCAGGCGACCCGTAGGTTCGGCATCACCGTACAACAAATCGGCAATCGCCGCGCCGCCTTCGCCACCAGGGAACCAGGCTTCCAGTACAGCGTCTGCTTCTTCAATAACACCGTGCAGATCCAACGGACGACCATTAAATAGTACGGCTACCATTGGCTTGTTCAGTGTCTTCAGGCGCTTCACCAGTTCCAACTGGGCTTGTGGCAAGCGAATATTGGAACGGCTGCCTGCTTCACCACTCATATCCGAGCGCTCTCCAAGCGCCAACACGATAACCTCTGCTTGGCTGGCAGCTTGCAGAGCTTCTGCATATTGCTCCTCAGTCATATCGTCGATAGAGCAACCTGCCGCAACGGTGAGCAGCGAGGAGGATATTTTCGATTGGAACCCGTCAACAACGCGAATAGCTTCCTCCTGCGAACCACTCCACGACCAAGAGCCTAGGATATCACCGCTCTCTGCAAAAGGTCCGATCAACGCAATATGTTGATTGCGATTCAATGGAAGAACGGAATCATTTTTGAGTAACACGCAAGATTTAATAGCTAATTCTTTGGCAACTGTGCGGTGAGCTTCGCAGAACACAACTTCACGTTCACGCTCAGGGTCTGCGCCACGTAGCGGATTTTCGAACAAGCCCAGCTTTTGCTTGAGCTTCAATATACGCATCACTGCTTCATCAATGAGCGCTTCATCCAGCTGTCCGCTGCGAACCAGCTCAGGCAGATGCCCGTTATAGCAGGAGGTCATCATTTCAATATCTACGCCAGCCAGCAGTGCCTTCTTCGCTGCCTCGCGCTCATCCTCGGCGATGCCGTGAGGGATAAGTTCCTTGATGGCGGCCCAATCCGAGATGAGTACACCATCAAAACCCCATTCATCACGAAGCAAGTCACGCATCAGGCGCTTATTGCCCGTTGCGGCTACGCCTTCTACGGTATTGAAGGACGTCATCACCATTTCGCAGCCTTCATCTAAAGCAGCTTTGTAGGAGGGGAGATAATACTCTCGTAGCTGCCATGCGGATACATCTACAGTGTTGTAATCCCGTCCGCCTTCACCAGCTCCATATGCGGCAAAATGCTTCACGCATGCGGCCACCCGGTCGGTATCGTTCGTCAGATCTTTACCCTGAAATCCGCGTACAAACGCACGGGCAAATTCGCTGTTGAGATAAGGGTCTTCCCCTGTAGATTCCATCACACGGCCCCAGCGCGGATCACGCACCAGATCGACCATAGGGGCGAATGTGACGTGAACACCGGATACAGCCGCCTCGCGAGCAGCAATGGTAGCGCTCTCTTCTGCAAGTTGCATATCCCATGAGCAACCAATGGCCAGCGGTATAGGGAAAATCGTTTTGAAGCCGTGTACTATATCTGCCATAATTAAAAGCGGAATACCCAGACGATTTTTACTCAAATGAGCCTGCTGAACACGAATCGCTTCCTTGGCCCCAGCGATGCCAAGCACGGAACCGACGTTATGGACATTTTTCTCTGTGATGCCGAGAGAAGCCATAGGGCCGGTAATTTGACTATCCGTTCCCGCTTCTTCAAAGAAGGCACCCACAAGCTGTAGCAGTTGATCGACTTTTTCTTCAAGCGTCATGCTTTCTAAATAGGAATTCAGGTGTTGTTCCATCATAATCCTCCATAAGCTGTATTGTTGGTGGACAGCTCTCTTTTTCAGATTCATGAGATTTTTTGGATAAAGATGATTCAAAAAAGTGCTGAACAGGCTAATAGCTAGTATAGAAGCTTAATGTTCTGTCGTATTATTAATCGAAACGTTTCTATTGTTGAACTCAGTTGGATTATATACGCTTTCAAATACAGAGTCAAATCCAATTCAGGGCGTTTTTATAGGATGAATAACGTAATAAAGATGAAATAAACGAAAAAAAGTCGGTATTCTGAGTAAATAAAAAATAACATTCCTATTGAATACGGTTTCAATTTGTTCTATAATGACTATCGAAACGTTTCTATTGAAGGTATGGTCCTTGTGCTTTAAACATAAGTGTTATAGCGGTATGCTTTAATCGCTAGGTATTTCCATGCATCAGGATTTTACAAAATTCGATTCTTGTCGTTTCAAAGTGCAATATATGGACGAACTAAATCATTTCGATCTATATAATGTTCATTGGAAGTTGCTTATTGAATTTTTGCAAAGTCCTCGTATTTGAATCCGTTATCATATTGCATGATCGGTAAACCGGTCATCTCGGGAGGAATTCGTATGATGAAAAGAACGTTAGGGATCATTTTGGCAAGTACCTTATTACTGGGAGGCGCGCTGGTGGGCTGCTCGTCCAAGGATGATTCGTCTGGCAAAGATGCGAACGGCAAGACGACCATAACCTTATGGGGTATGGGAGCAGAAGGAAAGCTGTTGCCTGAAATTGTGAAAGGTTTTGAAAAGGAAAATCCAGATATTCATGTTGAGGTACAGGCGTTGCCTTGGGATAACGCTCACGATAAGCTGCTGACAGCAGTTGCTTCAAAATCCGGTCCGGACGTGGTTCAGTTAGGTACATCATGGGTTCCAGAACTTGCGTCTGCGGGTGCATTGACGGATATTACCCCTTATATCAGCAAGTATCCTGAGCTGGAATCGAAGAATTTCTTCGAGGGTGCTGTAGGTACGACAAAATTTGAAGGAAAACCGGTCGGCGTGCCTTGGTACACTGAAACGAGAGTTTTGTTCTATCGTTCTGATCTACTGAAACAAGTCGGATATAATGAAGCACCTAAAACGTGGGAAGAGCTTTCCGATGCTGCCCAAAAGCTGGCGGCTCGGGGCAAAGGCAAATATGGCATCTCCTTTAGTGCAAAGGAGCAGTCTATGGGCTTTATGTTTGCTCTCCAGAACGGTTCCAAGCTGGTTGACGAGCAGGGAAATCCGCTGTTCAACCAACCACCGTTTGTAGATGCTGTGAAGTATGTAAATACCTTTTTCCAAAATGGCTCTAACGCAGTGGATATTGGAATTGACTCCGTTCAAGGCTTGCAAGGTGAAGGTATTGTTCCAATGTTTATCAGCGGTCCTTTTATGATTAAAGAAATCAAGAGCAAGGCACCAGAGCTGGAAGGTAAGTGGAATATAGCGGAGCTTCCTGGCAAAGTAAACAACCTGTCCGTTTTGGGTGGAGCGAATCTATCAATTATGCAATTCAGCAAGCACCCAGAGGAGTCGGCCAAATTCATGGCTTACATGAGCAAACCAGAAACGCAACTGAAATGGATGGAACTGTCCAGTAACTTGCCTGCGACTACTAAATCGTGGGAAGATGCCAAGCTTAAGAGTGATCCGATGCTTCGGACGATTCGCAAACAGCTAGATCATTCCGCAGCATTGCCGCAACTGGCTGCATGGGAAGAGGTTTCTCAACAATTTATCAAGAGCTTCGAGCGTATTTACCGCGGTCATGCCGATGTACAGAAGGAAATGGATGACTTTAATCAGCAGGCTGCAAGTATTATGAAGAAATAATGATCCATATCCGCCATTGTCAAAGGGAGTGAAGGCATGAAAGGAAGCTCGCAGAAGCTTGCGCCATACTTGTTTATCGGTCCCTCCATCATCCTGTTAACGCTGTTTTCGCTGTTGCCGATACTACTGGCGCTCGTGATCAGCTTCACGGATATGGATCTGTCCGGACTCGTTAATTATGATAGTATTCGCTTTATAGGTCTCGAAAATTATACAAACGTACTATTGGACCCTTCCTTTATAAAGTCCCTTGGTAATACCCTGTTCTTCGTCATCATCGGTGTTCCGTTGGTGCTGATATTTTCGCTTAGCATCGCGATTCTGATTAACATGGGTAAATCACGTGCTTTCAAAGTATTCCGCGTCGTGTTCTATCTACCGTCCGTAACGAATGTGGTTGCGGTCGCGGTCGTTTGGAGCTACCTGTATAATCCGACGCTTGGATTATTCAACTATGTACTTGGTTTGATGAATTTAGGTCCCGTCCCATGGTTGACCGATCCAACAGTAGCGAAAGTTTCGTTGATTGTGTTAGCAGTTTGGCGGGGCATCGGCTTAAACATGATTATCTTTATTGCGGCTATTAAAGGGATTCCGGGTTCTTATTATGAAGCGGCTCAGCTTGACGGTGCCAATACATGGCAGCAAATTCGTTATATTACGCTTCCGCAGCTTCGTTACGCTATTTTCTTCGTGTCCATCACGACGATGATCGGCTGGCTGCAATTTTTCGAGGAGCCGTTTGTCATGACCAAAGGGAAACCGCTCGATGGTACGCTGACGGCATCCCTGTTCATTTACAATAACGGCTTCCAATTTAGTAAATTCGGGTATGCCGCGGCGGGATCATTCATTCTGTTCTTCGCGATCATCGCGGTGACGCTGATTCAGTTCCGTTTGCAAAATAAAGCGGAGTCCTGATAGAGAGAGGTGATGAACGTGAAAACAGCTGTTCAGCAAGCCCGCGCCAATACGCGCAGTGGTGAAAAAACATTTCAATGGTTCGTGGCGACTCTCCTGACCGTGGGAGGTCTGTTGATGGTGCTGCCTTTTGCGTGGATGATTTTATCCTCCTTTAAGACTGAGGGCGAGGTAACTAAAATTCCCCCGACCATCTGGCCGCAGCATTTTACGCTGGATAACTTTAAATTACTATTCGATAGCATGGCTTTTGGTACCTATCTGACGAATACGCTGATCATTGTTTTAGCTTCCTTCTTCGGATTATTCCTGAATGCCATGGCAGGTTATGGCTTTGCCAAGTTCCAATTTAAAGGCAAAGGATTTCTGTTCTACCTGGTACTGGCAACAATGATGATTCCAGGTCAAGTGACGATGATTCCCGTCTATTTGATCCTGAACCAGATGGGATTGACTAATTCCATGCTGGGGATTGTCCTTCCTGGATTGGTAGGCGCGTTCGCGATCTTCCTGTTCCGGCAGTTCATGTCCGATATCCCGGAAGAACTGCTGGAGGCGACACGTCTTGATGGAGCAGGGGAGTTCCGTACTTTTCTGCAAATTGTATTGCCTATCTCGACACCAATTATCGCAGTACAGGCCATCCTGACTTTTATCGGCGGATGGAACAGCTTCTTGTGGCCGCTCATTATTGCGAACGATGAGAAGCTGTACACCTTGTCCGTCGGACTGTCACTACTCAAGGGACAGAATGAAAGCCAATTTGCCCTTCAAATGGCAGGCTCGACCTTCATGGTCGTTCCGATCATGATTATCTTCATTGTTTTCCAAAAGTATATTATTGAGAACTATACGATTTCGGGGATTAAGTAGTAGTTTAATACGTAAATTGATAAACACAAAAAAACGGAGGACTTCAAAGTTTAATCCAAAGAAGCCCTCCGTTTTTTGTGTTTTTGTTTTATAGAAAAATTGGAAAATCCTGACCAGCTCATATTCATTCTTAGAAGTTGCGGCCTCCAGAATCATTAGGGTATGCATTATATTAACAACGGCCGGCTTTTTTAGACAAGGCAAACTATACTTTTATTATATTTAATTGAAAATATCTCAAAAGTTATGTGTTAACAAATTTTACATAATTACCTCAAAAAAAGTATGGAGTGTAACGAAAAAAAATGATTATATTGGAAAAGAAATAAGAAAATACAAAAAAAGAGGTGAATCAAATTGTTCGATCCTATTAACCAAGCAGCTGAAGGTAGTGTATCTCCTATGACTTGCGTTCTCTGTGATACACAAGATCGTTGTGTAGGTTGTGATGCTACCGATTGGTTTTGTAGCAAAGAAAGTGGTCATTGGTGTACTAATAATGATAGCGATTAATTGAAGTAAAACTTGCAACGATAGGGCTTTCGAACACAGATAGTCAATTAGGAGGTCTGGGAACTAATCTTCTTGGACTTCTCTCCTATTTTGTAACTTTGAGAAGTATGCACAAGAATTCACCAAATTGGTTGTTCATTTTGAATCTTTGCTTCAGGCTAAAAAATATGGGGAAGCACGTCAGATATCGAACATTCTAAAATACTTGAAGATGATTCATTCTTCTTCTAAGCGAAATTATTTTTGTGGGGCGGTCTCGCATATGCTTGCCGTTGATGTGCATGGTAATCTTTATCCTTGTCAACGATTTGTTAATGAAAAGGATTACTCTTTAGGGAATGTAAGGGAAGGGATGGATGTAAGAAAGAAGAGTAGCTTGCTTAGTGAGATGCGTTTAGAGAAGAGAACTGTATGTGGAGAATGTTGGGCTAAGAATCTATGTGGTGGAGGTTGTCTTCAAGAAAATATGGTGCTTAGTGGTTCGATTAATGAGCCAGTGGATAGATACTGTAACTTTACTCGTAGTGCAATAATGGATTGTATGAAATTGTATTTACGATTAACTAAAGAAGATAAGAAAAACCTGTTCTCTGCCAAGCGTCAGCGAGAGCAACTATTGGAGGATGTCTCATTTGACAATTGATATTCAAGCTTTAAGTAAGTCATATGGTTCTCACCAAGTACTTAACGAGCTTCATTTCCACATTGATAATGGTATATTCGGACTGCTCGGAGACAATGGGGCGGGTAAGACCACTTTAATGAAAATTCTTGCCACTTTACTTAGATTCGACCGAGGGGAAGTTGAAATATTCGGATATTCTTTGAAAAAAGAACCGGATGCTATTCGTTCTTTACTGGGTTACTTGCCGCAGCATTTTGATTTTTTTCCAAATGTAACGATTTTGGAATCTATGAACTATTTTGCGGCTTTAAAAGGTATTCAAGGTAAGCGTCATATTCAAGAGGAGACATCACAGCGATTAATTGAGGTGGGCCTTATCGATCAAGTTCATAAAAAAATAAAACAGCTGTCTGGGGGAATGAAGCAACGCTTAGGAATTGCCCAAGCTATGTTAGGACAGCCTAAGTTGTTAATTGTTGATGAGCCTACGGTTGGACTGGACCCCAAAGAGCGAATTGCTTTTCGAAACTTGCTTCAGAATTATGGAGAAGGTCGGATTATATTGTTATCTACTCATATTGTTCCTGACGTTTCAAGCACATGTGACAAACTACTCGTTTTAAAAGAAGGCCGTAATCTGTATCAAGGGGCAATAGACGATATGATTCGAACTGTCGAGGGTAAAGTATGGTTGGTTGATGTTGGTAAACATCAATTAGAACAATTAAGCCAACAAGCTCGAATCACCTCCATTGTACGGAAGGAAGGAAGAATTCAGGCTCGATTATTGTGTAACCATCCTCCAGATTGTTGTACGGAAGTCACACCTGAAACGGCTAATCTTGAGGATGCGTATCTGTACATTTCCGATCCAGAGGAGAGTTAGCAGAATGGGACAAGTAACCAGAGCCCTAGTTCAATTTGAAGTTTTGCTTATGAAAAAAAGTATAGTGTTTTTTATAGCACTAACGTTTTCTTGTTTTTTAATTCCTTTATTTTTATATCTAGGAGCAGGGAATAAGAATAACGAGTTATGGATATTTTTGCATCATGGACAAATGTTCTTTACCATATTACTAATGCCGTTGATGTATTCTGTTCTTTATGATGGCGAGAAGCAAAAAATGATCTCTTCTGTTATTATGCCTAAATTGCATAAAGGAGCCCAATATTTTTATTGTAAGAGTTGTGTATTATGGGGAGTGGTTTGCTTATTTCAGTTTGTCGCTTTAGCTATGATTTGTGTAGTTCAATGGACGACTCATGGTAAGGCTCCATTCTTGACACTGCTTCATCTAACAGTAGCGGGTGTAGCAACTATGGGATATTCTGTTCAAGTTACCGTCATATTGAACTTGCTCTTACGTAAACAACTGTATGTGAACATTGTAATGCTCGTCTACCTTTTAACCAGTATTACTATCAACTTGCCCTACATTTCAATCTGGTTTAATCCAGATTGGATTATTTCCAACTTCTTTACACGTTCGTTTGTTTTTGGGCGAATATTCCTATTTTTGCTTATGTGGATATTGATAAAAGTCAGTAATCATCTATGGATGGCGAGGGTACAAGAATGAATGGAATTATAGTTCGTTTCTGGCTGCAGCTTTTGCTCCGAAGAGAACAAGCAGTAACCTTGCTCGTTTCCTTTAGTGTGGTTGTTTTATTCAATTTAATAATGAATGAAGGTATTGCAATAACTTATAGTATTAACTTGTTATTTGTAGCTTTTTTTTCTTTGCAGATTGCGAGTATACATAATCGTAATCATACAGAGCCGTATATATATATTTCTGTCTTTCCTAATTACCGTCTAATCAATTATCAGCTTTATGTTTCTTTAATTCTTTCGTTTCCTCTCTTGCTCATGATGGTAGGACTTTTATGGAAATCATTCGCTGATGTATCATTATGGAATTTGGTTATCATTGTGTTTTTTTCTAGTTTTTTTTCGTCGATGTTGGGTCTCTTGTTGGGGCAGGTAGTAAAGCATTATGGGTTGGCCTTCACTTTACTCATTGCTTTTTACCTTCCCATAGGTTTAGTTTCCTGGTCTTTTAATGAAAAATTTCGTTACATATCTCCTGTAGTGAATATATTTAACCCCTATTTGATCAACTGGCGAAATCTCTTTGGACTCTCAGGCTGTAGTTTATTATTTTACGGATTAGGCACATTGTTATCCAGTCGGCGCGGAGGTGGCAAAAAGTCTATAATCCCTTGGATTAGTACTGTGTTTGCCTGTAGCCTACTGATTGGCGTGTGGGGATATGAGAGGCTATTTAATGAGAATATACAGACATCGTCATTTCAAAAAATAACTGTGGGACAAACACAAGTAGAGTATAAGGGGATTAGTTCGTATCAAGCAAAGCAATTTGCCGCCCTTTTTGAAACGCTGTATCAAGTGGCCAAGAAAAAAGAAACACACCCGGTTCGCTATACCTTACAAATCACCAGAATGCACTCCATGTCATCGTTCGAGCCGAAAATAATAGTACACCATCATAATAAACTTCAAATTAATATTTATTCAAATAAGCTCTTAGAATTCAATCGTGGGATGGATTGGGCGAGTAAGTGGATTGATTACATTTTGCCGCAACCGCCCCACTTGTCCAATGAGCAAGTTAACGCTTTTAAACGACTCAAAAATGACATTATTATGGAGGTTAGAGAAAAAAATCCCGGAAATGTCTATACACTTCAGGAGAGTGAGAGCTAAAATAGCGAGATTTCGTGAAGAACCGATAATAATAGATATAAAAGAAAGGGATGAATGCATGGAACGTGAGGCAGACCATGTGAATATAAGGGCTATATTTCATTCATTCCAATATTGGCCAAAGTTAACTAAGTTATTATGGAGTACAGAACCTGTCTACTTTATTATCATTATTTTTGGCTATCTACTAAAAGGAATACTCCCGATTGCTAACCTTCTTTCCATACAGTATTTGGTTTCTGAATTAGAGACTAGCACGGTATGGCATAAGCTTCAAATAAGCGCAGTTTTCCCTGTAATTATCGTGATGTTTTCTAGTTTGCTTATTTCAAGTTTAATTGAATACTCTGATAAATTGTTCCAAATTTCACTGATAAATAAATTACAAACATTAATAGTATCACAAACATCAACATTTAATCTTGCGGATTTTGAAAGTCCGCAAGTACATAATCAACTCAAAAGAGTACAAAACGACTCAATAGATAGACCTATTCAGATCTATAAAGAACTCATTAATTTGTTAAGTTCCATGGTTACGTTATGCTCTAGTATCGCCATTTTAATAGCATTCAGATGGTGGGTCTTACTCATTCTTGTTGTTTCCCCACCAGCATCTTTTTATTCTTTATTAAGGTTCACACAAATTCAATATGTGGCCAAGAAAAAACGGGCTCCTTTACAACGTAAATCCAGGTATATTAATTACTTATTGACTAATGAGAAGTCTTTTAAAGAAATCGTATTGTATCAACTTAGTGACTACCTTACAGCGAAATATAAGGGCATTTTTGATGTTTTCTACAAAGAGGATAAGTATTTAGCCAAAAAACGTATTGCGTTATATTTGTCTTTTCAAGTAATAAGTACAATATTTATAGCCATTGCTTTGATTATGATTATACAAATAGCATGGAAAGAAGAATTTCTCGTTGGCAGTATTTATGCATTAGTTCAAGCAGTATTATTAGCTAATCAAAATATTAACACAGTATCTCAAGGATTGATTTCATTGTGTGATCATAATCTGTATCTAGATGAATTATTCGCTTTTTTTAACATAAAACATAAACAAGACAGTTCTAGTATGTTGCTAAGAGAACCAGGTATACAAGCTGATCCAACGATAGAATGCATAGAATTTAAAAATGTTTCATTTGCCTACCCAGATCAAAAAGAATGGGCTCTCAAAGATATAAGTTTTAAAATGAGGCGTGGTGAATCTCTTGCTCTAGTGGGCAGGAATGGATCAGGGAAAACAACTGTGATAAAACTTTTAACGGGATTATATGATGACTTTAAAGGAGATATTCTAATCAATTCTATCTCGATTCGAAATTACAATAAAGAAATGCTTTACAAGAAAGTAGGCGTTATATTTCAAGATTTTGTTCAATTCGACTTTTCAGTAAGAGAAAATATAGGTTTTGGCAGCATAGAACATCTTGAATTTGATACTAGGCTATGGGAATCGGCACAATATACAGGAGTAGATAAGGTAATACGACATTTTCCTAATCAATTAGAACAACAGCTAGGAAGAAACTTTGAAGGGGGTATACAGCTTTCAGGAGGGCAGTGGCAAAAGATAGCTATATCCAGAGCGCTCTTCAAAGAGGCTGACGTTTACGTATTAGATGAGCCTAGTTCATTTCTTGATCCAGAGTCAGAAAAGCAAGTATTTCGCCAATTTCAAAATTTTGTTATTGATAGGCTTTGCCTCTACATTTCTCATCGTTATACCTCTGTTCTATATGCAGGCAAAATTTTAGTTCTGGATAAGGGTCAGATTATAGAAGAAGGAACTCACCAAGAACTAATTGAAAGTCGAGGGCTTTACTATGATTTATTTTCTGATGAAATTAATACATTCCAGAAAGCGTTAGTTACTAATGATACACGCTAACTGTGTATAGGGATTCCGGCATATATTTGGACTGGGAACAGTATTATTTTTTACCTAGAGAAGTAGACTATGTAGAATATACAAGTTATAGTCACAAGAACGAACAGCGGAGCTTCCCTTTGGGAGTGGGGCTCCTCTTTTTTGCTTTCATGGATAAATTTATATATGAGTTAGACAATATTGATGGGACAATGTACGAAGTTTTCTTTTCAGTCTATAGATTCGAGTCGTTGTAGCGTAATGGAGATATTATATTTGAAAGCAAGGAAGACACAGGCAGCGTATATTGGGAGAGGTTGCTTATATATGACAGCTTATTCGAAACGATAACGTACTGCTTAGCGGTGGAACAAGAAAGAATAAAGATTTGTAAAAATGATGAAAAAACATACAAAATAAACCGATATATTTCTAGAATCACTTATCAGAAAAGAATTGGAGGTTTTAGGATGAATGTATCATTTACATCATCTCACCAATCGCCGTTCCGCACCGCAGATAACAACCGACTTGAATTACGGCATCCCCTTTCCAGTCAGACTGAAAGGAAGAGTATAGGTAAACCGCAAAACAAGGTTATTCAACAATTGACAGAGCAAAAGCAAAATTTGATGGAAAGGCGTTCGGACTATATAAGTAATGCTCTAAAACGTGGCCTCGGTCCGGATGCTGTAAAAGCTGAAATGGAAAAGATAGATATGCAGATTCAACAAATTGACGAGAACATTCAGAAACAGTTAATGGAAGAACAAAAAAAAGCTTTTAGCATGGATGAGGAAAGTAAAAGAGAAGCTCAGGAAGGTAAAAAGGAACAATATACGCACAAGACTGCAGAGGAGCAAAAACAAAGTCTAATCACATATACGATGCATAGTATTGTATCAGCAAACAACGAGTTAAAGAATTCAAAAATCAATAAAATGGCACAAATTACGTTGAAAAGTGAAGCTAAAGGTTGGGAAAATACTAATCCTGCAAGATCAGCTACTTTACGTGAGAAGGCAGAAGGCCTTGATGGAAAAATTATGGAGATTGCCTTGAACATCAACGAGCGCATTAGTGAAGCAGTGAATAAGGAACCTACGATAACAGATCGAGATGAACCAAAGGATGAGAAGGAAGCAAGTATAGAGGTTGGTAGGAGGTGGACTGAACAAGAGCTCCATGCCTATATGGACTCAGCTAAAGACGAAGCTAAGATTGCAGGTGTTAAGGTGAATATTGCAGTCTGATCGGGCTATTATGTGTATAGTACGGAAATCAGGAGGGTGCTTTCAGACGAACGCTATCGTTCAAAGAAGCACTTCCCGTTTACTCTAATGGAAATATGAACATCAGGACAACTATTACCAATTAGCAAAGTGGTTATTCACTCAATAAGTTTGTTTATAAAACAAAATATTTAGAAATACGTAACCAATTGCTTATCGTTTACCACGAATGTTAATAAATATATTAAGTATTTAATGATAATATTGACTATAATAAATAGGGTGTGTTATATTAAAACAGTAAATAAAACGGCTTCTTAGTCTTGGTGGTAGAACGGATTTTATTTTCGCATTCAGAGAGGATGGTTTAGGTGGCAGCAGCTGTAAAAGCAAAGATGATTGTAGACAAATCTTTTCGTATTGCTGAAGTCGATAAACGCATTTATGGCTCTTTTGTAGAGCATCTCGGGCGTGCCGTATATGGCGGTATTTACGAGCCTACTCATTCAACCAGTGATGAAAGCGGTTTCCGTAATGATGTTAAAGAGTTGGTAAAACAGCTTGATGTTCCTATTATACGCTATCCGGGCGGTAATTTTGTATCCGGTTACAATTGGGAAGACGGTGTCGGCCCTGTCGCGTCCAGACCTAGACAGTTGGAGCTGGCGTGGAGAACGGTCGAGCCAAATGAAGTGGGTACGAATGAATTTTTCAAATGGGCCAAGGATGTAGGTTCCGAAGTCATGATGGCGGTTAATCTGGGTACACGCGGAATTGATGCTGCGCGTAATCTGGTGGAATATTGCAACCACACAGGCGGCTCCTATTGGAGTGATCTACGTCGTAGTCACGGGGTTGAGCAACCACATAAGATTAAAACTTGGTGTCTTGGTAACGAGATGGATGGCCCATGGCAGATTGGTCACAAGACAGCAGAAGAATATGGCCGTCTGGCTGTTGAATCTGCAAAAGCTATGAAGCTGATTGATCCTGACATTGAGCTTGTATCCTGTGGCAGCTCCAGCTCCACGATGCCGACGTTCCCGGAATGGGAGGCAACCACACTGGATCATACGTATGAGGTAGCCGACTATATTTCCTTGCACCAATACTATGGCAACCATGATAACGATACGGCTAATTATCTGGCACGTTCCATGGACATGGATCATTTTATTCATACCGTTATTTCGACTTGTGATTATATCAAAGCGAAGAAACGCAGCAAGAAAAAAATGATGCTCAGCTTTGACGAATGGAACGTATGGTACCACTCCAATGATGCGGACAAAAAAATTGATCCGTGGTCTGTGGCACCGCCGCAGCTTGAGGATATCTATAACTTTGAGGATGCATTGTTGGTAGGCAGCATGTTGATTACGTTCCTGCGCCACGCGGATCGTGTGAAAATGGCTTGTCTCGCCCAACTGGTCAACGTTATTGCGCCAATCATGACCGAGAATAACGGAAAGGCGTGGAAACAAACGATCTTCTATCCGTATCTGCATGCCTCCCGTTATGGTCGTGGGATATCGCTGATGCCTGTCGTGGATTCAGAAAAATACGATTCCAAGGACTTCACAGACATCCCTTATCTGGACAGCGCTGTAGTTTATGATGAAGAGGGGGACGCACTGACTGTCTTTGCAGTGAACCGTCATTTGTCTGAATCGCTGGAGCTGACAGTAGATGTACGCAGTTTTGAAGGCTACCGCATTGTCGAGCATACTGTATTGGAGCATGATGATCTTAAAGCGACCAACAGTCCAGCTGGTGAAAAAGTTACGCCTCACAACGGCGGTAACGCCAAGCTTGATGACGGAATTGTAAAAGCTCATTTGGGCAAAGCATCGTGGAATGTTATCCGTCTCGCTAAGTCTCATTAATTCTCTTCTATAAAAGGTACAGCTTCGACTGTATCTAAAAAAGCTCGCATTCTCTCTTGTAAGAGTATTACAAGAGCGGCAATGCGAGCTTTTTGCGTAAAATGAGCCATTTGTCCCTCCATAGATATAGGGTTCTAAGAGAAGGGTGGATTTTAAATAAATATTATGTTTATTACTAAATTTAACTAGACAAAGATGATCTTTATTCACTAAGTGATCGTACTCCGTACATTTTTATGAAGTTAATTAGACCCAGTGCCAGACTTCCCAGGTGAAAAAAGACCCTATTATATCGTTGCCAACGTACTGATACCTGAAATACAGGGTGTACAATCCGACTTCAATCCACGTTATACTTTAAAAGACAGTCTATTTAAAATCAGATGATGGTTGTAGCAATTCGAGAAAGGAATGATCTGTATGAGTCAGACAGACCAATATCGTTTTCAAGTGAACTTGGGCGGTATGATTGATATTTTGGCCAATCATTTATATAGCAGTCCACGAGTGTTTATACGTGAGGTTCTGCAAAATGCAACAGATGCGATCACGGCTCGCAAGGAGCTGCGGAAGGTTGCTACTGAAAGTAAAGTATTAAAAGAAGACAAGGCCCTTGAAGATACAGCTTCTGAGAGTAACGACTATGAAGGCAAAGTCATCGTAGAGTTATCTGGTTCCGGGGAGCAACAGGTATTGATGATTCAGGATAACGGCATTGGATTGTCAGAAGAAGACATTCACCGTTTTTTGTCGATTATCGGTCAGTCTTCCAAGAAGGGAGCCGATTTGCTGGCTTCTGAGACTTCGTTTATCGGACGCTTTGGGATTGGGTTGCTATCCTGCTTTATGGTGAGCGATGAAATAGTAGTGTTGACCCGCTCGGTGAAGGAAGGCATCTCCATGGAATGGAGAGGGAAGCCGGATGGGACGTATACGATTCGTCGATTGGAGACCGAACTGCCCGTAGGAACGCAAATTTATTTGCGCTGCAAGCCGGGAAGTGAGTTTTATTATGAGCTAGCACATGTAGAGGAGTCTTTATTCTATTATGGTGCGTTGCTACCGTATCCGGTCATGCTGTCTGTAGGCGGGGAGACCAAGCGCGTTAATCTTCCATCGACGAGCTGGATGCAGGATCCAGAACAATTACGGAGTCGCCGTAGTGAGGTGCTGGATTTAGGCTATCGCCTGATGGGCGAGCGCTTCAGTGATTTTATACCGTTGCGGACGGCATCGGGCAGAACGGGCGGGATTGCATTCATTTTGCCTCGCAGTGTTAATCTGAACAGCAAGCGGCTGCATCGGGTGTACCTGAAGCATATGCTGGTGTCGGACAAGGCGGAAAATGTTTTGCCGGAATGGGCATTTTTCATTAAAAGCCTGATTTGGACGGATGAATTGCAACCAACGGCATCACGTGAGTATTTTTATGAGAATGAGCAACTTGACGATGTTCGTTCTGAACTGGGGACCTGTATTCGGGAAGAACTGCTACGCATGGCGCAGTATGAGCCAGATCGCTTGCAGCACTGGATTCGTTTGCATGAGCTGTCCATGAAGGCGCTCGCCGTGGAGGATGATGAATTTTTGCGGATAATGTACCGTTGGTTTTCCTTCGAAAGTACATTTGGGCGGCGTGAACTGAGTGAACTAATCCAAGAGGCGGACGGACGTCCACTGCATTACACATCGACAGTAGATGAGTATCGTCAGATTACGCATGTGGCGGCGGCGCAATCCATGTTGGTGATCAATGGCGGCTATATTTATGATTCAGACATTTTGGAAAAGCTGCATTGGATTGACTCTAACCTGCAAACAGAGCGTCTTAGCCCTGAGGAAGTATCTCTTTCATTTACCGGGCTAACACAGGAAGAGCGCGAGAATTATTACGGTGTGCTACGTGTCATGGATGCTGCTTTGCAGCCGATGCGTTGCCGCGCTGAGTTGAAGCGTTTTGAGCCTGCGAGTTTGCCAGTGTTGTATACCATTTCTCAGGATGCCCTGACCTTGCGCTCTATGGAAAATACGGTTGAGGAGACCACCTCACTTTTTTCCAATGTGCTTGATAGTCTGAAAGCAGGAGTCCAGCAGAATTCGGGTTATTCCACCTTATACTTTAATCTGAACAACCCGGTGGTGGCGCGGATTCTTGAAGCTACCGATACGCAGATGGTCACGGCAGCTACAGAAATGATGTATGTGAATGCGCTTATGATGGGGCACTACCCGATGAACCGCAGTGAGTTGGGACTGATGAATCGGAGTGTGCTGCATTTTATCAATTGGGGATTAGGGAACGGACAAAATGCGTAACTACGTAATTATAGGGGGAGCCAAATGGAAGATACGATATATGATTTGATGGAACAGGCGCAGGATCTACCCGGAGGGGCGGCAAAGCTGGCGATTCTGGAAGAAGCAGTCCGCTTGGCAGACACTTCTGGATTGAAGGAACTCGCTTATGAAATCCGGGGAGAGATTGTAGACTGCGCTATTTTTAACGGATATCCATTGAAGTCGCTGATTGCTTTTTCGTGGCAGTTGGGCCAATTTGATCAAAATCCAGAGGAATACGATCCAGTTGAACTGTTGTGGAATTACAAATGGATACTCGGTAAGGTGTGCAGCTTTTCCAATATATCGAAGACTCAAATAGAAGATCTGGCGGAGGATATGCGCAGACGTTATGCCGAATATGGGTATAATGAGCGTCCATATTACTATTATAAGTTCCGTATCGCGATGGACATGGGTGAACTGGATGAAGCACGGCGATATCTGGATACCTTCCGCTTGGTCGAGCGGGACAGTATGAGTGATTGTGAGGCCTGCGAGCAAAGCCAGATGGTGCGTTTCTACTACTTGACCGGAGAAGATGAGCAGGCGCTTGCCGTGGCAAAACCGATTTTGTCGGGTCGTATGAAATGTGCAGAAGTGCCGCATGTGACGCTCTCGCAGGTGCTATTGCCGCTTTATCGTCAAGGCGAGGTTGATCAGGCGAAGGAGCAGCATCGCAAAGGCTACCGCCTAGTTCGGGATGACCGTGACTTTCTGAAAACGATAGCGGAGCATATCGAATATTTGGCGATTGCTGATCCGGTTCAAGGGATCGAAGTGGTAGAGCGTCATCTACATATGGCGCTAGACTATGAGAGCGGGCTGGAGCAGATGTATTTTTACGCGACGATGGTGAGTCTGCTGCAAAAGTTGGACACTTCGGGAGAAAAACGGCTGATCCGGTTGCCGGCTTCCTTGGAATGGGGGAAAGAGGAGCGCACATTGACAGAAATCATTGCGTATTTTAGGCCACTGGCAGAGTTGGCGGCGGCTGATTTTGATCGACGGAACGGGAATACGTTTTATTCCGAGTGGATCGGGAAAATGGTTCAAACGGCATAGAAGAAGTAGTAGTTGTGACGAATATTTTATACTGCCCAAACAATGAGCAGGTATAATGTTCCTGTGAAATGACAGGAGGGGTTATGTTGTGACTGTAACCGAAAAGGTGATTAATTTCGCACACCGCGGAGCTTCAGGTGTATGTCCTGAGAATACGATGGCGGCATTCCGCCACGCCTTGGAACTGGGAGCAACAGGTATAGAAACGGATGTGCAGCGTACCCACGATGGGCATCTGGTGCTGATTCACGATGAGTCGCTGGAGCGTACGACAGGTTGCTCACTGGATGTAAGGGATATTACGCTGGAAGAATTAAATAAACTGGATGCGGGCGGCTGGTTTGGTGAGAAATTCCGAGGTGAGCGGGTCCCGATGCTGGATGAGCTACTGGAACTAGCCCAGTCCTCCTCGAATACAATTATTAATTTAGAGTTGAAAAACAGCATTTATCTCTATCCGGGTATGGAGGAAGAGGTCATTGCTGCGGTGAAGCGTTTCGGATTGGAACAGCGGGTAATCATATCCAGCTTTAATCACGAATCGCTGGCGCTCTGTGCGCAGCTCGCTCCCGAGATTAAGACAGGAGCACTGTATATCGAAATTATGGTCCGTCCATCCGAGTATGCCACCCAATTCGGGGTTACCGCACTTCATGCCTACAAACAAGTTGTTACACCAGAAGCTGTATCAGAGGCTTTGGCATTAGGCGTCGTCTACCACCCATGGACGGTGAATGAGCCAGAAGAAATGAAGCGTCTGCTGGAGGCCGGGGTGAACGGCATTATCACGGACTTTCCTGATCGGTTGGCGCACTTATTGGCTGTTCGCTCTTCCTAAGTCGAAGACACATCGGAATGGTGACTAAGGTAAGGTTTGCAAGGATATGTCTGTGGCTATTTAAGGATATGTCTGTGGCTATTTATTGAAGCAAAAAAGACTCTCCTGTACGCACTCGTTTTTACGAGGCGAGGGAGAGTCTTTTTTGCTCTAATCCGAAGAGCGTATCATCCACGATGACCTTGATTCCTTTCTATTTGATGCCGAGCCGCATACGATAGCTGAACATGATGTCTAGTGTTCTGCCCTGAAAATGATTCTCTACCAGCTTCACGAAGCGGGCTATATCGTCGTCAAGCGCTCGATTGCCAAGTTTAAAAAGACTTTGAATACCCCCTTGACTGAGAGCGAGCCCTGTATAACGAGCTGCGTCACACTGCTCGCGGTTGTGAAAGACAATCTCCCGGGTATATCGGAATTGTCCGCTGCGATGCAGATTAGCTAAATGCCGATCCTTGCTCCATTTATGAGCTTGTTGCTCTACTGGGGATTCCTGTTCCAAAAGGGTATCCGCTTTGGTGATAAGCTTGCTCTATCTGCCATTGCAGCACCGGTGGCCAGTCACAGTCAAAGGCCGCGAACACGCCGCCCTGAGCCAAGACCCTGCCCGCTTCCAGAAGCGTGCTCTCGGGGTCCATCCAGTGAAAGGATTGAGAGCAGGTGATGACGTCTATAGTCCCGTCTTCAAAGGGCAGCTTGTTGGAGAACCCGCTTTTGAAGGAAATGGTTCCTGCCTTTGTCGTTCCTGCTGTCTCCAGCTTGTGCTGCGCTTTTCCTCTCATGTCCGAGTTAGGCTCGATACCGACGACTTGCCGAGCGGCGTTTTCCCATATGAAAGTTGAAAGTCCTGTACCGCAGCCAATATCGGCAACTAGCTCTATGTTTCGCTCCAGATAGCGGCTGATAATTTCCACGACGAGTGACGGTGCTTCCGGGCGGTGCTGATCGTAGTTGTCGGCAAAGCCGCTAAAACGGTCTACGTTGCTTTGCAGATTTCCTTCAGGTATCATAGGTCCTTTTCCTCCTTAGTTTCGACTGGGCGGCTGAGCAGATTCAAATGCTGCTGTACTCCTATATTGTACAAGTTTACATGTTCATCCATCTACTCTCGTGATTTCACAGCACCCGTCGGATTTCGGAAGGGAAATTCCCTATTTTATCATTGAAGCAAGCGCCCACTCGCGCATCATGGAGTCAAGCATTGGACGCAAATCTTCGCGTTGCATACCCATGTGGAGCACGGCTTCCAGATATCCAGCTTTATCTCCAATATCATAACGTGTGCCTTCCAGTTCCAAGGCGAGCAGTTGGTTCTGCAATGCTACTTGATGAAGGGCGTCCGTCAATTGGTATTCACCGCCCGCTCCAGTGGACAGGTTTTCCAATATAGAGAAAATGGAAGGCTCCAATACATACCGACCAATGACTGCCTGCCGCGAAGGGGCATCTGCCGGAGATGGTTTTTCAACAAGTCCGCCGACTTCGTGGATGAGACTGTTCTGGTGAGTGGAGTCAATAATGCCGTATTTACTCACATCTTGTTCTTCCACCGTGCGCACGCCGACCACTTGCTTGCTAGTCGCTTCGTAGACATCCATCATTTGACGGATCGCCGGGGTGGAGGAATTCATAATATCATCGCCCAGCAACACGGCAAAGGGTTCATCGCCGATGAACTGACGAGCGCAGCTTACCGCGTGTCCCAAGCCGAGGGGTTCTTTTTGACGGATATAATGAATGACTGCTTTCCCCCCGATGCTTTGAACTTCACGCAGGAGATCATATTTACCTTTGCTCTCCAGTACCTGCTCCAACTCCACAGACTTGTCAAAATGATCCTCGATGGCTTTTTTATTACGCCCCGTTACGATAATGATGCTCTCAATTCCGGACTTGATGGCTTCTTCTACGATGTATTGAATAGCCGGCTTGTCTACGATTGGAAGCATCTCTTTCGGTAAAGCTTTCGTAGCTGGTAGAAAACGGGTTCCTAATCCGGCGGCTGGAATAACAGCTTTTGTAATTTTTCTCATAGAAACTCACTTTCCTTTCGGGATGGGGAACCGAATACCCAGTATCGGCTCCCGATATAATTGATGATCATTGCGACTGCGGTGGCGATCAGCTTGCTTAAAGCAAGTGGCAACTCGGTTCCAGTGTGAAGCACTTGCAGTAATAAGGAGGTTATCCCTAAAACGATCAGGTTGATGACAATGAATTTGGGTAATTGCCCCTTGTTAGTGTTGTTTGATAGTTGTTTGTTGAATGTCCATTTGCTGTTCAAAATATAACTATTGGCTGTGCCGCAGCTGTACGAAATGATCTGCGCCACAATGACCGGAATTCCGGCCCAAGCCAGCAGCATAAAAATGATATAATCTACGCCCGTATTCACCAGACCTACGATGCCAAATCGGATCATAGGAAGCAGCTGGGCCATGCGACTTTTCATGGGTTAGGCTCCATGACCGGATTTAGGTCCGGTATATACTGCACTGTTGCCGCGCACTGTGCGTCCTGCCGAAATCAGGCTCTCACGTGCTCCTTGCATGTACAGGGAGTCACGTGGTTCAGGGACTTTCATAGCATGTGTCGGACCGTTTTCGTATTGTCCACCCAGATGCTCACGGACAATGTATAGCGGGCGTGCTTTGGTTTCGTCATAAATCCGTCCAACATATTCACCCATAATACCGAGAATGATCAGGATCACCCCGTCAAAGATCAGGCTGATGCTAATCATAGACGACCAGCCCTTCATCACATAGGAATCGGTGAAAAAGTTGAGAAACAATACGTACATCAGATACAGGAAGCCGGACATGGATAGAAGTGCGCCGATATACCCTGCCAGCTTGAGCGGTTTAATCGAAAAGGATGTGATCCCGTCCAGACTGAGCTTGATCATTCGTTTCAACGGATACTTGGTTTCGCCCGCGAGCCGCTCGTCGCGCTCATATTCTACAGCAGTTTGTTTGAATCCGATCCAGCTGACCAGTCCACGAACGAATCGGTTATTTTCCGGCAGCCGTTTCAATTCTTCTATAACCTTGCGATCCATTAGACGGAAGTCCCCGGTGTCGACCGGGATATTAATATCCGTTGATGCTTTAAGTACACGGTAGAAGAGGCTGGCAGACCATTTCTTGAAGCGAGTTTCGCCATTGCGTTTCAGCCGTTTGGCGTAGACCACTTCATAGCCTTCCTTCCACTTGTTTGCCATCTCAACAATCAGTTCTGGCGGGTCCTGGAGGTCGGCGTCAATGACGACGACCGCCTCTCCCACCGCATAATCCATCCCGGCGGTAATCGCTAGCTGATGACCGAAATTACGAGAGAAATCAATCAATACAATTGTGTCATCTCTGAGACTGAATTCCTTGATAAGCTGGACGCTGCGGTCCGAACTTCCGTCATTGACGAAGATCAGCTCGTAGGGCTCGCCCATTGAGCCCATGACTTGTTTCAGCCTCCGGTAGGTTTCCGTAATAACGGCTTCCTCGTTGTACATCGGAATAACTATGGAATAACGGATGGGTTCACTCATTCGTAGTTCCTCCTCATTTATAATGTGATTTCGTATAAAGTACCGCTTCCGCCACGTTCGTCTCCGCCAGGGCCACCTTGACCATCCTGGGCGTTCGCATTGCTGTTCGTGGTGTCACTTCCGCTCTCGGTGGCTTTAACGTCTGTACTTGTTTCGTCTGTTGTTGTTTTCCATTCATCTGTAGGGATCAACTTGCCGTGTTCTTTGATCCATGTAGTGACTTCAGAGTTACCGCCGTCCGGTCCGCCGCCTCCACCAGAAATCATGAAGTACTTCACTTGGCCGCTTTCGACCAGTGCCTTAATTTTATCGACGGTATAGACTGGATCGGAAGATACAAAACCGTTCATAATAATTACTTTTTGTCCGGCCTCGACCAGGTAAGGAGCAGCCGTTGAATAATTACTTGCTGCGAAAAGGTAGGTTTCACCTGTGTTATTTTTTTGCAAATAGCTCAACGTTTTTTGATCTAAGCTTTGGCTACCGTTGGGTCCCCCCATTCCTCTGGAACGGGTAGAAGATTTTTGCTCCGTGTCTGTACTTGTTTGTGTGCTTGAAGTATTTCCATCAGGACTGGAATTCTCTGCATTATTGGTCTGGTTATTCGTTTGAGTTCCTTCGGCTTGTTGTCCATTGGCGCTCTGACCTCTATTGCGATCATTGCCACCTGGCATTCCGCCACCACCACCGCCGCCAAATTGAGTGGGTCCGGCTTGTGGAATCATGCTGTTCCCTCCGTAGATGATCGGTGTCAATGCCCAATATGCAGGACCGATAAACATAGCGAGTACACTTGCAATGATGGCGAATCTAGTGAACTTCTCAGATTTCATTCGTGCTACTACCAGTAGCGCTGTGCCGATGATCCCTAGGATCAATACCGCTATGGACCAGCCGCTGCCAATGGTGTCGTTGTAATTTTGCAAAACGAACCAGCTAAATACCGAGGTTGCCAATACTGCTGCGGGTAACAGCCAGGAGAGCCAGTTGGAACGCTCGCGATACTGCTGCCACAATTCTACGAATCCTGCTCCAAAGAGCGCTGCAATTGGTGGCGCGAGCATAATCAGGTAATAATGATGAAAGAATCCTGCTACGCTGAAAAATGCAGCTACGGGAATCAACCAGGCCAGCCAGAAGATGACCTCTTTGTGTTTCTGTGTGATATTACGACGTCGAATGCTTGCAAGCAGGCCGATGGAAGCAATTAATGCAAATGGAAGCAGCCAGCTGGCTTGACCTGACAGGGAGGATTGGAACAACCGTAAAGGTCCTTTTTCGCCAGTACCGAACATGCCGCCACCAGAATTCCCTCCCGGTCCACCGCCTGGACCGCCCTGGCCACCTTTCCCGTCTCCAGGACCACCTTGTCCGTTGCCGCCAAATCCACCCGGTGGCATTTGACCACTTGCACCCAATCCGCCTGCTGTCATGTTGTTGGTACCTGAGTCATCCGTAGAGGTAGTGCTGTCCGATGATGTGGTCGTCTGAGCCTGATCTGTGTTCGTATTGCTACTATTCGTTGCAGCGTTATTGTTCCGATCCGTGCGTTCACCGCCACGATTGCCACCTGTACCCTGATCTCCTGTTAGACGGGACAGACCGTTATAACCAAAGGCCAAATTCAGCACAGAGTTCGTACCGCTACTCCCCATATAAGGGCGTTCATCTGCCGGAGTAGAGTCCACTACGACTGCCCAAGAGAGTGATACGATCAGGAGGACAACTGCTGATCCTACCAGTGTTACTGCTTTTCGCTTCCAGTTAAACTTGGAAGCCAGCAGGTAGAACAGTCCCAATGCGGGAACGATCATATAGGCTTGTAACATTTTTTCGTTAAAGGCGATGCCTACGACTGCGAAAGCAGCAAGGATCAGCCCCGTTTTGCTATTTCTAATGCCTCTGAACAATAGCCATGTTGCGAGCAACAGTGTGAAAACCAACATAGCGTCGATGTTATTCGTACGGCTAACCGCTACGGCTATCGGTGTCGTTGCCATGGCGAAGGCGGCCAACCGTGCAGCCAGTGTACCGAAGCTTGGTTTGACAAGCAGGTAAACGAGCAAGACCGATCCGACCTGAGCCAGCGCTTGCGGCAGGATAACGCTCCAACCGTGAAGACCGAATATATAGGCGCTCAGCGACTGAATCCAGAACACCACAGGCGGTTTGTCTACCGTTACCGATCCGGCAGAATCAAGTGAGGCGAAAAAGAAGTTGTGAAAGCTTTGTAGCATGCTTGCTACGGCCGTCGTGTAGTAGGTGTTTACATATTTGTCTTGCCAGATGTTGTATCCGTTCAAAAATGCGGATATCAGCATAATGATGATCAGAGGGATGTCCGCCCTGGTCTTAAACCATTTTTTAATCATGTTCATTCCACTCCCTGTGAAAAATTTCTTTGTATTTATTCCGTTGTTCTAGCCGCTATCTTCAGGACTGCGGAATGACCAGCCGCTTCCGATCTTGGCCCGGTGAACTACCGGCTTGCTATTATCATGCCAGACGTACCTTAATGCGTTCTGAGCGCTCCCTGAACGTTAGCTGAAAGCTGAGCAGGGATGCTTTTTTTACGACAGGATTCAGTTATATTAGATACAGGTAGCAAATGAACTGGCTTTTTTATGAGAAAAATGTGGCAACATGAAAGGGAAGATGAATAATGAATCCAATACACGGAGTTAAAATTATGCTGGCAGATGATGAGCCTCATATTTTGCAATTTTTAGAGCTTGGACTGATTAATGAAGGATATGAAGTCAGAACCGCCGAGAACGGGAGTGCAGCGCTCGATTTGGCAAGAGAGTTTCGTCCGCATGTAGCGGTGCTGGATGTGATGATGCCGGAAATGAACGGTTTTGAGGTGTGCCAAAGTCTCAAGGAGACGGAGGATAACATCGCGGTCATTATGCTGACTGCCAAGGATGATGTAGACGACCGGGTAAAGGGCTTAAAACTCGGCGCGGATGATTATGTCGTAAAGCCCTTCAGTTTTAATGAGCTGCTGGCTCGCATTGAAGCGCGCCTGCGCAATCAGTTCCCCGATCTGCTGGGAGAAGTGGTTCACGGCCCCTTTCAAGTGGATGATCGACGCAAGGAAATTCGTTATCAGAGTCAGGTGCTGGAACTGTCGCCTACCGAATATGAACTATTGAAGTTTCTGGTGCTTAATCACGGGATTGTGCTGAGTAAAAGTCGTATTCTGGACCGGGTATGGGGATACGATTTTGGAGGCGAGGATAATATTGTTGAGGTGTACATTCGCTCTTTACGTGAAAAACTCAAAGACAAGGAGCACCGGGTCATCCGTACGCTGCGCGGTGTGGGATACCGGGTGGATCTGCTATGAAGGCGGGCGGGAAAAGTCGGAGAAAATATGCACTCCGTTCTCTCCGGTCCCAGCTTTTAGCCAGAACATTACTCATTTTGGCTTTGCTGCTCGTATTGATTGGTTTTCTACAATATTTTCTGATGAAAGATTTTCTGTATCGCAGCCGGGCAGAAGCTATGAATACACAGCTGAATTCAATTCCTGCCGACTTATTGATTAAGGATTCGCAGGAAAAGAGCGGGGCTGGGGTAACCGTTCCTCAAGATGAGTCCAATCGAAGGAGTAATCGACCGGGACCGTTTCTGTTTTGGCCGGATATGTCGCTTGCTTCTATAGGTATAGACGGCACCTTCCAGAGCTTGTCCAATGAAAATGGACTTAAACCGCCGCGTCTCACCACTCAGCAGTATCAAGCAATGCAGCAGAGTAAGCGCATGCGTCACGGCTATCAATTAATTACGGATGATCAGGGGAAAGAGCAACTGGTTGTATTCCGTCCGCTCGGTCCACCTGACCGTTCTTCCGGTTTACTTCAAATGGGCGTATCCACGACTTCTATGCAAGAGCAGTTGATTAACCAGCTTCGCACCTTTATTTTATTGTCTCTGATTGCGCTTGCGATTGGGTTGGCGCTTATGCTGCCTGTGCTGCGCCGCACGTTGGTGCCCCTTTCCAGGATGGTCGAGGCAGTCAAACGTATTGATGCCGGCAATCTGGCCGAGCGCTTTGATGCAGAGCAGGGGCAGTATGAGGTGGATCGTTTGGCGGTTTCATTTAACGGGATGCTGGAACGGCTGGAGCATTCTTTTGCTGCCGAGCGGGAATTGCAGATGCAGATGAGACGATTTATTGCGGATGCTTCCCATGAACTGCGCACCCCGCTCACGTCTATTCACGGCTTCTTGGAAGTGCTGCTTCGTGGGGCAGCATCTAATCCGAAGCAGCTTCAGTCGGCACTAGAAAGTATGTATGGTGAATCCAAGCGGATGAATAAACTTGTCTCTGATTTACTATTGTTGGCTAAGCTGGATCGAACACCGGAGTTGAAGCTGGAAGACATACCACTAGATGCGTTGCTGCTGGAAATGAAACCGCAGCTCCTTATGCTGGCAGGTACACGTAAAGTGGTTTTTGATATGACGGCAGGTATACGGGTATTGGCAGAGGGGGATAAGATCAAGCAGGTAGTGCTCAACCTGTTTCACAATGCGGTTCAGCATACCGATATGGAAAGAGGTGTGATCCAGGTAAACCTGTCTGCAGGTAAGAAGTTGGTGGATATCCAAATTCGTGATAACGGACCAGGCATGAGTAAAGAACAGCTGGAGCGGATATTTGAGCGTTTTTATCGTGGAGATGAATCGCGTACACGTAGCTCAGGCGGGGCGGGCCTTGGTCTGGCCATTACACAGTCTATCGTGGAAGCACACGGCGGGAACATTACGGCCGAAAGCACACCGGGAACAGGGAGTGTATTCAAAGTAACGCTGCCTTTAGCAGGAACAGTATAGTATTGCAGATTATGGCGTAACATAAAAAAAGCCCCCCGAACCGCAGCTTTGGTTAAATAACGGCTCGGGAGGCTTTTTAATTGTTAGTTAATCAGCGCAGCTTTTTGTAAAAGCACATGCAGCACCTTGGCAGATGCCTCACGCGTTGTAGGTGCATTCGGCTGGAAGTAGGAGGAGCCTTTAATCGCTTCTCCGTTGATGATACCTGCTGCACTTACTTTTTCAATACTGTCCTTGGCATAGCCTGCAAAGGATGAAGCATCATGGTACGGTGTGCGTACAGGGCCATCGGCTGCTGCTTTGATTTGAAGCAGATCTACAGCTTTACCCAGCACGACAGCAATTTCTTGACGACTGATATTAGCGTTCGGATCAAACTTGTCGCTGCTGCGGCCCGTAATCAATCCAGCTTCATAAGCGGCTGCTACATCGCCGGAGTACCAGCTACCTGCCGGGATATCACTGAATGGTGCAGCAGTACCCGGTGTCAAGCCGAGTGCCCGGGTTACCAGGGCTGCAAATTCTGCACGTGTCACGTTCTTCTTCGGTGAGAAAGTCGTGTCGGTCGTGCCGTTAATCAGCAACTTGTTCGCCAGCGATTGAATTTCGGATTGGGCATACGACGATGAAATATCTTCAAAGCTAACGGGACGTGTCGCCGCTGCATACGTCGAGAAGCCCGGACGGCTTACCTTGACGACGGTAGATCCATCAGCCTGCTTGGTGAAGACGGATGGAACGGGATAGACATTTCCGTTTGCCGTATAGAGTACACCGGCTGTATTGGAATCAATTTGACCAGGCACGGTAAAGGATCGGCTAATAAACTGTCCTGGCGCAACTTTGAGCGGTTGGCTCTTGCCACCAGTGACAACGTTAGCTTCAAACCCTACCGGGGTACCGATCACATTAGAGCCTTTCAGCTTACTTGTAAAAGTGCTGCTTGCCTCTGTCTGGCTGCTGATGACTACTTCAATGCCTGCACCAGTAGGAACGTTTTTCAGAGTGGATACTGGCAAAGCCAGAGAAGAACCTGTATTACTTACAATCAAGCTGCTTCCTGCTGCAGCTTTGCCCAACGTTGCCAGTTGTGACGAAGTGAGTGATGCTTTCGTCGTTTGGCCTGTTTGGCTAGTAGCCGACAGCACAATAGCTGTCGGGCTGGAACCTGCTGCTGTCACAGCAGCCTGCAGGTCTGCATCGGTTACTGTCAGCGACTGTACATTATTGTTTAGCGCAACGGTTGTAGTGACAGTTTTAACAGCCTGTCCTTGCTTCACTACGCTTTGCAGTGAAGGAGCAGATGTAGGAACAGGGGTGGATGTGTTCGTTGCAGCAGAAGGTGTAGTATTGCTTCTGCCGCCACCTCCACCACCGCCTCCACCACTACCGCCCGATGCGGCGCTATTATCCACACGAATAGCTTTAGTGGCGGTGAACAGTTTAGGACCATCGGTATTGCGTTCAACTTCGCCCTTTTCATTCAGTTCAGGAGAACTAACTTCCAGCTTGTACACACCATCTTTCAAGTGTTGAATCACGGGCTGACCGTTAGCATCCAGCACAGGCTTGCCATTGTCATCTAATTCCACGTAACTTCCGTCAATGCCCTTAAAGGAGTATGCGCCTTGTTTGAGGCGTGCATTGTCACCTTGTTCCTTGGAGGTCGTAATTCCATCGATCAGACCGATTAACTTGTCATCTACGCCGTATACATAAAGCGCGATCTGGTTGGTTTTATCTGTGGTCAGGCGGAAAGCCAAATCTGTTGAGCGCTGAGCACCTGTCCGACTTGGGTAAATAATCGGGTTGGTAATACTCAGGTCCTGTAAGCCGAAGCCTGTCGTTGGATTTTCCTTGCCCACATGAACGACGAACGGCAAATGAAGTGTTGGCAGTCCGGCGCTTTTCAGAATAACTTCCCCTTCATATACACCTGTGGCTGCACCTGAATTTGGTTGTACAGACAGGAAGAACGGTTGAGATTTACCCGGTTCTGCCGAGATGGCTCCATTCGCGCCGACACCTTGCAACTGAACGGCAATGTTGCTTACGTCAGGTGTTGCAATCGGCTTAGTTGGATCAGAGGTCACATTAACATGTAAAACGGTGCTGGCTTCATATTGCACAGTGTTAGCCGACAAATTTTTGAGTTGAAGCTGGATCTGCTTCGCATCACTACCAGGTCGTAACACTCCGAAGCTGGCGGAAGGATTGTAATTCACAACCTCCTGCCGATTAAAGTTTTTATCGAGAATTGTAATCTTTTCGACGGTTTCCAGCAGGGCTGGCGTCTGAATCGCATTAGCGATGTTTACAAGGCCTGCACCTTGGGAATACACATCATATTGGATTTTATCCTCATCAAAGAGTGTAACTGAAGTGTTTGCCAGAGCAGCGCGGATATCAAACGGTGTCCAGTTCGGATGCTGCTGCTTCAGCAGCACGGCAAGTCCAGCCACATGCGGAGAGGCCATACTTGTTCCGTTACTACGTTTGTAGGCTTGCTCATAAGAAGCATCCGGATAGAACTTGGCGAAGGCAGGGTAGGTTGACAAAATGCCAACTCCTGGTGCGCTCACATCCGGTTTGATGCTAAGCAGTTCATCTCCATTAGGCCCACGGGAGCTAAAATCGGCCATGGTATTACCAGGATTGTCAGTACGACGATACTCTTCTCCAAAAGCAATAAAGAATTTTTGTTTGTGGTTTTGGCTTTCAATGATTTGTCTTGCCAGTGCTCTACCTTCTTTTCCTGTCATGTCAAAGGTAGGGATATAATCGACATTGTCTCCTTGATTCGAATTAATGTAACCATCGTAACCAGGGATAGCTTCACTCAGATTGGCTTGTGTGCTGTCGCCAGATTTCGCTTGACCATTAAAAATAATAATAGCCTTTGCACCATTTTGTTGTGCGTTTGCGATCTTGTCTACGAAGCCCAAGACGCCACGCGATACGATCACAACCTTATCTTTTACATCTTTAGAAGTGAAATCATCTGGATATCCCAAATTGACATAAACCAATTCCAATGGTTCTGTCCCCAAAATAGAAGAAAAATCCTCATGGAAAGTTTGCCAAGCCATCATATTAAAATTGTAATAGGTATCTGATGTAACTGTTAAAGGCTTTTCATCATTACCATAGGTTACAAGATTGACGGATGCTTTATTTGAATAGCTATGGCTCGGGGAAGTGGCTGCACCGACGGAAATCGCCAGCTGTGATGTTGCGGGAGAACCCATGGAATAAAAATAGGGTCCTTGTTGTGCCGCATTACCATTCGCTATGACCGCGACTACACCGGAAAGTACAGCATTATTAATAGCAATGGAATCCGGGGAGTTCGGGTCCTTTTCGGAATCCGAGCCCAGCGACAGGTTAATGACGTTCATACCATCTTTGACAGCGCGTTCAATGCCATCAATGACCTGTGCGGAGGAACCGGAGGAGCGACCTGTCTTGGTATTGCGTCCAAGCACTTTATACACGTATAAGTCCGATTTATAGGCAATACCCTTTTGCACAATATCCGAGGATTTATTGGCGGCTTTACCAGCAATCGTGCCGGAGACGTGAGTACCATGTGTCGTTCCGCTAAAACCTGTGCCGAATGGATCATTCTCCTTTTCAAGGAACGGTTCCTCGTAAGGGTCGTTATCCTGTTCAAAAGAGTCATATCCGCCTTTATAGGCTTCTTTCAAATCCGGATGCTCATAATCGATACCGGTATCAATAACCCCAACCTTGATTCCCTCGCCATTCAATCCTTTGGCCCAGGCTTCAGGAACACCAATCTGGTCCAGCGGTGCGTTATCATAAGTGGCTTCACTGGCTGTAAGTGTTGGCGGGTCCTGTACGGGGATGGAATAATACGTTTTGTTTTCATGAATGGATTTCACGCCTGGCAGTTTAGCCAGTTCTGGAATCTTATTGGCTGGCAGTGTGACCTCCAAGCCGTTAAGCACCGTATTGTACTGGTAATTCACCTGAAGAGAAATACCATGCTCAGCGGCTTGGTCTACGAACGTAGTTTGCTCAGTGGCAATCGCGGATTCCGCTTTTTGCTCAGATTGAGCTGTAAAAGCTTGGACGCTTGAACGTGCTGCATATTTGTCCACGGCTAAGGGCTCACCATCAAGCTGTACGATGACTCTGACCTGGCGGGAAGAATCTGTGCTGAGCTCTGGCGAAATGAAGGCCGGAGCCGCCTCAATAGTCAATGCTTGCTGAGCTTCCAGAAATGAGTTGATTTGCAGATCTGCGGTAGCAGCAGAACTGAAAGACGGCAGAGATAAGCTTACCGTCAAGGCAAGAGCGAGTGATACGACAGGTATTTTTTGCAAAATGATCGGCTTTTTCAAAGATTTCCCTCTTTTCAATCAAAATATGATATCTCTACATACTAGGATTTGAAGCCACTGCCGTTATTCTCACGCCTCCCTTAATATCTAAAATAATAGAATTGACCACTGGTGACTAACTTGCCAGTTTTGAGGCATATCTTACCATATTGGTGGGATATATTACTATATGTTTTTTATATTTTTAGAAAAAATAAGGGTAACATCACATATAGATTCCATGGAAATGTTATGAATTTACTAGATTATTTTTGAAAACAATCGAAGGGGAATGGGAGAATGCGAGATTTAATGATATAATCTGCATTGGAATTCTTGAGGTTTCACAATCATGTAAAATGCCTAAGGCAAAGGAGTCGATTATGTTGGCAAAAACATTGATTTTCGGGCATAAAAATCCGGATACGGATACCATTTGCTCAGCTATTGCTTATGCAGACTTAAAAACCAAACTGGGCGCGGACGTAGAGCCGGTTCGTCTGGGCGAGGTGAACGGGGAAACGCAGTATGCACTGGATTATTTCAAAGTGAGCGCACCACGTCTGGTTGAGCAGGTTGCTGCTGAAACGGACAACGTTATTCTGGTCGATCATAATGAACGCCAGCAAAGCGCCGCTGATATTGACAAGGTACGTGTAACTGAAGTCATCGACCATCACCGGATCGCTAACTTTGAAACAAGCCAGCCGTTATACTTCCGCGCTGAGCCAGTGGGTTGCACAGCCACCATTTTGAACAAGCTCTACAAGGAAAATGGTGTAGCGATTCCGAAGGATATCGCAGGTCTAATGTTGTCCGCGATTATTTCCGATTCCCTGTTGTTCAAATCCCCAACCTGTACCGATCAAGACGTAGCTGCTGCTCGTGAACTGGCTGAAATTGCTGGTGTAGATGCAGATCGTTACGGATTTGACTTGCTTAAAGCGGGGGCTGATTTGAGTGGTCACACCATTGAACAGTTAGTAAGTCTGGATGCCAAAGAATTTCAGATGAATGGTCGCAAAGTGGAAATTGCTCAAGTGAACGCAGTAGACGTAAACGATGTGTTGTCCCGTCAAGCTGATCTGGAAGCTGCATTGGCCCAAACTATTGAAGCCAAAAATCTTGATCTGTTCTTGTTCGTCGTAACAGACATTGTGAACAGTGATTCCATTGGTATTGCGCTGGGAAGCCAAGCCCAGGCAGTTGAAAAAGCCTACAATGTACAGTTGGATGACAACAAAGCTGTTCTGAAAGGCGTCGTATCGCGCAAATCGCAAATTGTGCCTGTATTGACAGACGCATTTAACAGTTTGTAATGATAAATAATAAGCCTCCTGAACCCGACTGCATAAGGGCAGTGGCAGCAGGAGGCTTATTTTTATTTCTTCAGTTATGCCAGACGTCTCCGATGCGGAACTCAAATGCCAATTTCAACTTCAGCGCTGCCCATCATGAAACCGCTACCATGAAAAATGAAGAATACAGGGAGTGGATGATCCTTTCTTTCCGATGTACTTTGAGAGAATACGAAGGTTTGAAATCGGACGCAGCTACCATTCTACCAGCCGATATGCGGGCAAGTTTGACGAACAGTTTTTGCCTCAGTCTTCGCACCATTTTTCTCTCCCCTCTCTGGAGTCGGTTAGACGCGAACCTTTAACATCTTCAAACGCAGAACGTACGCGTGACAAATAGGTTTGGAACTGACAGATTTCCGACTCACTAAAGTCTGACATCAGACGTGAAGCCAGCCCTACGAAAAAGGGATCCATCTGTTGAATTTTACTTTTTCCTTTATCATTCAGGGACACGAACACTCCCCGCTTGTCATTGGGATCGTCATATTTATTAATGAATCCCTCTTGTTCGAGAGAAATAACCATAGAACTGATTGCTGCCCGGCTTACACCCATCTTTTCAGCCAAAGCAGAAGGAGATGACATTTCATCTCTTTGTGCTGAAAGTACACAAAGCGCGATATATTGCCCGTAGGAGAGACCAAATTCACGTGAACGTTTCTCCATGTTTTTACGTATTTCATAAGTTATGGAAAATAAATCTACCAGAACACCAATTGGTTTATTGCCACCTGGAAAGAGATTATAGGCCAGTTGACGAATTTCGGAGTCCAAAAAAAAGAACATGCGATCCACCTCGATGTAGTTAATTAGTTAACTGTAATTTAATTAACCACTGGTTGCAATGATTTATACAAATTTTGTTCCGCATTTTTTTGAAAATATATCTGTAAAACGTCACATCCAGGGGCCGATACACTGATCGAGGCCCTGATTCACAAAGGCTTGTATGGAGGGCTGACGCAGGGTACGTCCTTCTTGCCACCGCCACTCACTATATTGAACCTTGGCGGTATACATAGGTTGCACCCAAAGTGCATCTTGATGCCGATCCGGCTTATTGCTAAAAGGTCGCTCCGATATGGTATGGGGCAGCAGGCGCTCGGTAAGCTGACGCCAATCTTCCCGAGTCAGCTTACCCGTACCCACATGCCCGATATAGCGCAGCATTCCTTGTTTATCATATTGGCCCAGCAACACAGCGTTGATAATGCCTCCGTTCAGGGTATAGCCACCGATAACGGCAATGATATCGCCATAATTTTTGACCTTGAGCCATCGTCCGTCCTTTCCGCCCAATGTGTACGGACTATCCAGCTTTTTACACACAATGCCTTCCATTCCTTGGCTGCGCATGACCTGAAATAGAGCTTGTCCATCAGGATGAGCAGGAGCCAGTTGAATCCGTTCATTCGGTATGATGATCTGATGCAGCAGTTTAAGCCTTTCCTGTAACGGTTTAAGATGAACCCACTCCCCGTTCAGATAAACAATATCAAACAACATGTAAGTAGCGGGTACTGCTTCATAGGCTGACTGAATTCGATCCGTCCGGCGAATCATATCCCGTCGCATAATTTCATGGAACGATGGCTTACCGTCGGCACCGAGTGCGATCATTTCCCCGTCCAATATGACCGAATCAGCCTTACAGTAGGAGGGGAAGAGAGCGAGCTCCGGGTATAAGAGCGTTCGTTCATGCTGCTTGCGGTTGAACAGGCGTGTGCGGCCCTGGTCGTGATACGTCAAAATTCTCGTACCGTCCCATTTTATTTCATAACGCCAAAGGCCCGGATCTACGGGTACTTTTTCGCTCAGTTCTGGTTCAAACGGGATGACAGGTTTTATTTCTGTACGCAACGCAGCATCTCCCTTGCCTTAATGTGAATAAATATAGTGTCGACGATAGATCTTATTTTATGTATGGGATGTTTCGCTGATCCCTAAATAGGGGAATGATAAGGATATCTAGCGCCGGCATGAAGTGATTGCATTAATTCGTTAGCATGAGTTGTTACGGGATTTTCTTCAGTCAGAAAGGGGATTGGTCTCATGAGACAAATTCGCGAGGAGGACCATGCAGTAGTCATGGTGGATGATGGACAGGTAGTTGCAGAAGTAGGCTATAAATCCATAGATGACCACTCATTGGTCATTGACCATACATTTGTATCCGAGCAGTTACGGGGTCAAAAAATCGGCAAGGAGCTCATCGACAGAGTGGTTGAGATGGCAAGGAATCAGCATAAAAAGGTTATCCCTGCTTGCTCGTACGCACTTGCTCTGTTCAAGCGCCATAAAGAATACAGTGACGTGTGGCAGCAATGAATATGGATCATCAAGGTTGCTTAACTGCATAACCGACACAACACCGGAGCGGGTAATCAGACTCTTCCGGTGTTTTTTTGTGTGCATAAAGCTTGTAAAATCAATGCATTCTACCGTTGATATAGGGAAACAAAGGGCAATCCTCAAATGTTGAAGCACATTTCTTGCCGGATGGCTGTGAAATTGTTCATACTGTTGTCACTTCACAGGCTAACTATGAGTTTTATATAATATATTATGGTTATGACCGCAAAAATAATGAAAACCTGAATTTAAACGAAGGAGACGCTCATGATGAATAAAGCGAGTGAGGACAAGCAGTACGCTCCAACGAGCAATCGTAATTTTACAGCCTTGATTATCACCGTTTCCATTATAGCCAACGTGATTATTTTGCTGCTGTTCTTTTCGCCGATCGGATACCAGGGGAGTGTCAGTTTTGATCTCACTATTTTCCCAAGGTTGAATGCGATTTTTAACAGCTTCACATTTATTTTCCTGGTGGCTGCATTGGTTGCTATTTTCAAGAAGAACATCAAGGTGCATAAAACCTTTATTCTGCTGGCCTTTGCCAGTACCGTTTTATTTTTATTTTCCTACCTGACCTTTCACTACATTTCGCCGGAAACTGCAAAATATGGCGGTGTGGGTATCCTTCGTCCGATTTACTTTACATTGTTGATTTCGCATAGCATACTAGCTGCGATTATTGTACCACTGGCCCTGTTCACGGTTGTATGGGGATGGACGATGCAGGTAGCAAAACATCGTAAGATTGCGCGCTGGACGATGCCAATTTGGCTATATGTGAGCTTGACCGGGGTACTGGTGTACGTTTTCATGGCCCCATACTATTAATAGATGTGAACCCTTTGCATGGGTTGATTTAAGGAAATGGCGTCTCTGCTGAAGAGACGTCTTTTTTGTATCCAATAAAAGAAAAATTATTCCTTCTAAATTTATTTTATTGAAAAAACGTTCCTTCTTTAGCGGCATTTCTGCTATAATTTGCCTTAATCAACTAAGAACAAGGGGGTCACCATGTGACAAAGAAAGCGAAAGGCAGGTTACGGTTGCTTGTATCTATGCTAGCGCTGGTTGTACTGCTGAGCAGCTGCGGTGGTGGAGGGTCAAAGTCGGAAAAGGTTGACGGAGGGAAAGTAACACTGCAATTTTGGACCATTGCACTACAACCTACATTTACCCCGTATTTCAATCGGGTGATTGCCGATTATGAGCAGAAGAACCCCAATGTCAAAATTGACTGGAAGGATTACCCTTATGACGCAGTAACCAATAAGCTGTTGACAAGTATCGCTAGCAACAGCAGTCCAGATGTAGTCAATCTCAATACAGAATTTGCTAGCCAAATGGGCTCCAAGGGTGCTGTTGTTGATATGAATGAGCATTTGTCGCCCGAGGAAAAGGCTGCTTATTTCGAGGGTATTTATAATTCTACAGTTATTAACGGTAAAGCTTATGCGCTACCTTGGTATACCGGTACAGAAGTACTTTACATGAATACAAAGCTGGTCAAAGCCGCCGGATTGGACCCTGCTCATCCGCCCAAAACCCGGGAGGAATTGTCTGAATGGGGCCGTCAGATCAATAGAAAAATTGGCAAGGCAGGCTATGCTCAGCAGCTTGTATCCAAGCTTTTCGCTGTTGACGGCATTCCTATTCTAAATAAAGAAAAGACAGCGGCGGCGTTCAATACACCAGAAGCAGTCATCATGATTGATAATCTAAAAAAACAGATGGAAGATGGCGTTGTACTCAAAGAAGACGCTGAATTCTCACAACAAGTGAAATATTATGCCGGCGAGCAGGTTGCTTTCGAGCTGGCAGGCCCGACGTTCATCAATTTTATCAAAACGGCAGCGCCAGACGTTTATAAGAACACAATTGCTGTCCCTGTCCCAACTGGCAAAGCCGATGTGCGGCTCTCCAACTCTATGGACCTGGTCGTACCTGCTAAGTCTGTACATGTGGACGAAGCAGTGAAATTTGCTGTTTTCTTGACAAACGCAGAGAGTCAAACTGCTTTTTCTAAAGCGGCGAATACACTGCCTTCCACGAAAGAATCTATTAAAGATCCATATTTTACTCAGTCTGACAAATCATTAGAAGCACAAGCCAAGGTAGTATCCGCGCAAAGCTTGGATAAGGCAACAGATTATATGGTCGGTGTGCCTAATGCCAAGGATGTGAACAGTGCCGTCGCGCGAGCCTTGCAAAATATTTTATTGAACGGAAGAGATACGAAGGAGACGCTTACTGCCCTGGAGCAGGAAGTGAACGATATTTTAAAGCAATAGGTTTGACAGGGGAGTGAGTGAATACTCCCCTGTTCATTTATCAAAATCAGGTGGTGATGCAGCATGATCAAATGGTTGAGGTCGGAGTCCTTTACGGCCTGGGCCTTTATGACGCCGGGACTGTTATTGCTTGCCGTCTTTGTATTTTGGCCTATTATTTACAGCATCCCGCTGGCATTGACGGACTACTCTGTCATATCAGATACCCATTTTGTCGGCTTGGATAATTTTGAAGCGGCGTTTAAGGACCGTAACTTTCTTATTTCGATTTGGAACTCATTGCTGTACGTGCTCATTGTCCCCTTTCTCCAAATTTTCTCCATCCTGATGGCCGTGCTTGTGAACAGCCGTATCCCGGGAATTAAAATATTTCGTACGACCTACTACATCCCTGTTGTGACTTCGATGGTAGCGGTAGCCTTAATTTGGAGCTGGCTGTTGGGCAATAACAGCGTAGTGAACTACTTGCTCATACAAGTCGGCTTGATTAGCAAAGACATACACTGGTTATCGGACAGCAACTTGGCCTTGTATGTACTGATGTTCATCACAATGTGGAAGGGACTCGGGTATTATATGATGCTCTATCTGGCTGGATTACAAAATATTCCTCAAGATCTGTACGAAGCCGCTAGAGTCGACGGTGCAAGCCGATGGCGTCTGATTGTCCATATTACTCTTCCACTGCTGAGACCCTACGTTCTGTTCTGTACCCTTATATCGCTCATGTCAGCTATTCGCGTATTTGATGAAGTATATGTACTAACCAAGGGTGGACCGGGAACGGCCACGCTGACATCCAGCTTGTATATTTTTCAAAAGGGGATGGAGCAGTTTAATTTTGGGTATGCTTCCGCGCTTGGCTTAATTGTCGGTGCAATGATTGCCATACTTAGTATTATCGTATTCCGATTCAATAGGAAAGGTGGTGTCAATCCCTATTGATGAATCTAAAGGATGACAAAATGGTACGCTCATCTCTTCCTAAAAAGGAAAGCAGCCGCATCATGCGGAGTCTTGCTCGAATGCTGAGAATGACGGTCATCTATGTTCTACTAGTGCTTCTCGCCCTCTTTTTAATGGGACCGTTCCTATGGCTACTCAGTGTATCCCTCATGCCAGGCCGTAACATTTTTTCAACGCCGCCCGCTATTTTTCCAACCTTCATTGATTTCGACAACTATGTTCAGGTGTGGCAGTTCATGAATTTCCCGAAATATATGCTGAATACGGTCATCATTACGACGTTGGGCGTTGTGCTCAATGTGGTGCTCGCCAGTCTGACAGGATATCCCTTGGCTGTGTTTCGTTTTAAGGGTAAAAATCTGGTGTTTGTGATGCTGATTGCCACGATGATTATTCCTTCCTACACCGCATTTATTGTGCACTATCTGACCATTCAAGGGCTTCATCTGGGCAATACATATTTGGGTGTAGTGTTGCCTGGGGCAGTCTCCGTGTTCAACATTTTTCTGATGCGACAGACGTTTATTCATATTCCCACCGATGTGCGTGATTCCGGTAAAATGGACGGCGCTTCGGAGTTTCGAATTTGGTGGCAGCTGGTGCTTCCGCTGGTCAAGCCGGCGCTGGCTGTAATTTCTCTGTTGGAGGCGATGTCGTTCTGGAACAGCTTTCTGTGGCCTATCGTTATTTTGAACGATACAGAGCTATATCCGCTGGCAGCTGCGCTCACATATCTCAACGGTCAATTTGCCTATAACTTCGGCTGGATTGCCGCAGGTACAATGATTTCGGTACTGCCGATCATTATATTGTTCCTGTTTACGCAGCGCTACTATATGGAAGGTTTGGCGGGAGCGGTAAAAGGATAGCCAGTAGTCACGGCTACGAAGAGCCTGTGAATGGAAGGAGACGATTGCGATGGAACTGTCCGAAGGAACGGGGCCTTATTCGAGTGTAGGGCTAACACCGCAGGAGATTCAATATTATTTTCGTGATGTTTATGACAGCGGGGAAAGACTGGTTATCTCCGAACCGCGTCTGATCTGTGAACTATCCTCTCGCTTTGCAATGAATCAGGAGTATGAAGGTGTGCTGGACCCCGAGGGACCGATCAAGCTTATTGTGCCTCCAGGGCCGGGTGTACCGACTGAAACACGGGGAAGTGTGCAGTTGGTGCTCGAATATGACGGAACGCTTGCTGCAGACGGATATCGGTTGGACATTCAGAAGGACGGGCGGATTGAAATTCATGCTTCCAATAAAAGAGGGCTCAAATACGGCATGGATGCCTTGCATCTCCTGCTTCAAGTTGAACAGGAGCGATGTACTCTGCCGGTGATGTCTATTCGGGATGAGCCTTCCTTCCCGGTCAGAGGAATTATTGAGGGCTTCTATGGGAAACCGTGGAGTTTCGCGGATCGGCTGGATGCTGTCCGTTTTATGGCTGCGCATCGGATGAACACGTTCATGTATGCCCCCAAGGATGATCCTTATCATCGTGAGCTATGGAGAGAGCCGTACCCTGAGGATACGTTTGCCCAGATTTGCGAATTGAAGGAAGCCTGCGAACGGCATGAGATTGATTTTCATTATTGTATCAGTCCAGGGAACGACCTGAGCTTTGGCAGTGATGAAGATTTCTTTAAATTGACTGAAAAGCTGGCGGCCGTGATTGCGATTGGCGTACGTCATTTTTCTGTGTTAATGGATGACATTGACTACGTACTCAAAGGGGAAAATCGACATTTGCTGGGCCGCTCGGGTCACGCTCATGTCTTTTTGACGAACAAGGTTCATACATGGCTGGCTGAACGGCTGCCTGAGTTTACCCTGGCGGTCTGTCCTTCGGAATATTGGTCGTATTGGGATACCGAATACAAAAAGGATTTCCGTGAGCGGCTGCATCCGGAGATTAAGGTGTTCTGGACGGGGTACTTTGTTTTTGCTCCACAGATTAGTCGCGAGCATGCCGCCGATAATCATGCATTCTTTGGGCATGAGCTATGGCTCTGGGATAACATCCCGGTGAATGATTGTGACCATGATCGGTTATTTCTTGATCCGCTGCGCGGACGGTATTCCGGGCTACCAGACTGCGGGCATACCGGTATTGTGGCCAACCCGATGAATCAGTGGGAATGCTCCAAAGTGACGCTCATTACGATGTCCCACTTTATGTGGAACAGTGAACGGTATATGCCTGAGCTATCTTGGGAATGGGCTGCGCGGGAGTTAGCGGGAGAGCGTGCGGATGAACTGATGTTTTTCTGTCGTCAAAACAGGAACAGCAGACTAGGCGGCAACACGTATGAGGACGTGGACCTTGCTTTGCAGATGCGCGATATCCCTGCGCTGGATATGTACTTTGAGCGGCTGCTTCAGGCTGTGAGCGTCCTACGGAGCGTGCCTGTCGGTGATCCGGCGGCAGGATTCGTGTCCCAGGCCGCACCGTGGCTGGAACGTGCCGAGCTGGATGTGGGCCTATGGCAGGTGTTGCGTCGAGCTGCGCTCAGCAGCGAGCAACAGGATGATGCACAGTCGGGGGAGAGCAGCACGCCGAGGGAAGCAGTTGACGAGCACGAGCCGTCGCCTCTGACAGACGAAATCGTAGGAGAACTGCGGCGCGGTATCACTGCTTGCTTAGAAGCTGAGGCTCGGCTGGGTAGCAATCCGGCGATTCGTGCTGCCGCGCAGTGGGGTTATGTCGATCAAGACGAACAAGGGAAATATCGGCTGATCTTGTGAGTATTTACGATGGATTAGGTAACCAAGGCAGCATAGCTGCCCTGAAAATAATCAGTTGCCGTTAGGATAACGGTAATTTTCAGGAGAGGTGGAACGTAGGGTGAAGCCAAAAACCCGATTACTTTTTATACCGCTGGATGAGCGGCCCTGTAATTATCAATTTCCTTATTTACTGGCACAGGGCACAGACTGGGAAATGGAGCGGCCCCCATTAGAATGGATGGGACAAAAGAAAACCCCTGGCGACACGACCAGACTATGGGCATGGCTCGAAGAACGAGCGGCGGCGGCTGATGGAGCCATTGTTGCGATGGATACGTTGCTGTACGGAGGAATCGTACCTTCTCGACTACACAGTATGTCGAGCGAGCAGGTCAAAGATAGAGTGAATCGGCTTCGCAGGCTAAAACAGCTATATCCGCAACTGACCCTGTATGCATTTCAACTGATTATGCGCTGTCCGCAATATTCTTTGGCTGATGAAGAACCGGATTACTATGCCGATTGGGGTCGTGAGATATTCAGAAAGGGCTTCATTGAGCATCGTCAGGAGCTGGGGATTGCTACCGCAGAAGAGTTACTCGAATTAGCTGATATCAACGAGCGTCTGCCAATGGAAATACTGGATGATTACCTGGGGCGTCGCTATGTGAATTTGGAGGCCAATGAAGTTGCGCTGGATCTCGTAGCAGAAGGTATCATTGATTTTATGATCATCCCACAGGATGATTCGGCTCCCTACGGCTATACCGCCAAGGATCAGCAGCGGCTAAGAAGTCGTATTTCTGAGCTTGGGCTGGATTTGAATGTATACATGTACCCGGGGGCAGATGAAGTGGGTTGTACGTTGCTGGCTCGTTGGGTTAACAAGATGAATAATGTAGTCCCACTGGTGTATCCCCGATTGTCTGCTCTGCAGGGGGCATTCGTAGTTCCGCTTTTTGAAGATCGCTATTTTTACGAAACCTTAAAATATCAGATTATGGCGGCAGGTGGACTGATAGCTTCCTCAGCAACGGAGGCTGATTTGATTTTGTTGGCTAACACACCCGGTGACACGATGGCAGAGGCTTCATCTCAGCAGCGTGCAATGACCGGATATGATGTACATCGGAATGTAGTAGAGCTGGTTGAGTACGGTTCTTATATGCTGCACGCAGGTCAAAATGTTGCAGTTGCTGATGTGGCCTACGCCAACGGCGCAGATCTCAAGCTACTTAGACTATTGAAGCAAAAAGGACTGCTTTTTAAGCTGGCGGGTTATGCAGGCTGGAATACCAGTTCTAACACGCTGGGCACCGTCATTGCCCAGTCTATGCTGTATACCCACTATGGCTCTACGGAGGAACATTTGGATTTTCTGTCGCTGCGCTACGCTGAGGATGCCTGTTATTGCGCTGTGGTACGTATGGCTATGAATAACGGAATTGTGGAGCAGATGGGCTTTACCAAGTTTATGCTCGATGGACCGAGAGGCTCAGTAGCTGCGGTTATTCGCGGACGGCTGGAGCAGGCGCTCAATGAATATGTGAACGGGCCGGAAGGCCGCGTGGAAATTATAGATTGCTACATGCCGTGGAACCGCACCTTTGAAGTCGGATTAACCGTACGGCATCATGCCGAGAAGAGAGGGTGATTCCTATGGGAATGGAAGGTGTATTATCCAAAGTTCAGCACGGACTGATCGTGTCCTGTCAGGCGCTACCAGGCGAGCCGTTACATGGAGCAGATTCTATGGTCAAAATGGCGCGTGCCGCACAGCAAGGTGGAGCTGTGGCGATTCGCGCCAATGGCGCATCGGATGTACGTGCGATTAAACAGGCAATTTCTCTACCAGTGATTGGCTTGATTAAGCGGGATTATGATGATTCTGATATTTATATTACGCCTACCCTTCTTGAAATGGAGGAACTGGTGAAGGCAGGCGCGGATATCATTGCGCTGGATGCCACATTACGACCGCGCCCAGCGGGATGCAAGCTGAAGAGGCTCATAGATTATGCCCATGAGCAGGGAGTCACTTCCATGGCAGACATATCGACACTGGAGGAGGCGATTCATGCGGTCTCCCTTGGCGCAGACTGCGTTTCCACCACGTTATCCGGGTATACGCCGTACTCTGCTCAGGTTGAGGGTCCTGATCTGGAGCTGGTTCGGAGAGCGTCGGAACTGGTTCCCGTTCCTTTAATTGCAGAGGGCAAAATTTATGATCCAGCGCAGGTTGAAGAAGCATTCCGAATGGGAGCACATGCAGTGGTTGTAGGCTCGGCGATTACCAGACCCCAATTGATTACGCAGCGGTTTGCCGATGCCGCAAGGAAGGCAGTGAAATGCATCTATGGAGATGAACGACCGAATTAAAACGTATTATCCTTCATTAACGAAATCGGAGCAGAAAGTTGCCTTGTGCGTACTGGAGCATCCCGCAGACATCATATATTTCTCTGTGACGGAGCTGGCGGATTTTGCAGGTACAGGCGAAACGACCGTCATGCGCTTTTGCCGGAAGATTGGTTTTAAAGGTTATCAGGATTTCCGACTTTCCCTAGCGCAAAGCCAGACTTATCGTAAAACCGATATGGGCGAGGAGAACACCGACCCAGACGACGAACAAGATATTACGCGTACGGTGTATCACAACATGCTCGATATTTTGCACTCCAGTATGGGACTGCTGGACCATTCAGAGCTTGGTCGTGCGATTGCGTGCCTCGATCAAGCGGGCTATGTTCAATTTTTCGGCGTAGGTGCTTCGGGGATTTCTGCGCAGGATGCTAAAAACCGTTTCTTACGGATCGGGCGCCGCGCCGAGGCCGTAGCAGACGGACACATTCAGTCGATGATGGCGGTGTCCATGAACCCGGGTGATGTCGCTATCGGCATCAGTGTATCAGGAAGTACGCTGGATACGAACGATATGTTGCGCAAAGCCAAGCAAAACGGTGCAACTGTTATCGCAATTACGAATTATGCGAAATCACCCATTACCTCCATTGCAGATATCGTGTTGCTGACCGCAGGCAAGGAAGCGCCGATAGAAGGTGGTTCAATCGGCGCTAAAATCTCACAATTATTCGTGATTGACCTGATCTGCGAAGGGCTTGCTCGCAAGCACACGAATCACACCAAACAGATGAAGGAAAAAACAGCGAGAGCCGTAATTGAACGAAGCTATTGAGATTTTTCAGTTATGAATTGAAAACTGTGCGTTTCGACAGGCTCAATGACTTGTGTTTGTGGTGCTTATGAATGGCTATTTCATGTAATTGCTGTTAATAGAAGGTTTGTACAAAGAGTTAGTAAGCTTTTATGTGGGCAACAAGGAGGTTGGTGTGGTGGCAGCTGCTGTGAACAGAGTCATAGGGATCGACATTGGGGGCACATCGGTGAAGGCCGCCATAGTGGCACGGGACGGATCGGTGCTTGATGAAATCCGGCTGGATACGGACGCTTCTCGTGGACGTGAATGGGTGTTGTCGCGGGTGTCAGAGTCTGTGTTTGGACTGTTGCGTTCTTTTGGAGATACCAGCCTCGGTGCCCATATAGATGTAGGCGCTCTAGGCATTGCTACTGCTGGCAGAGTAAATGTGGAGAGCGGCGAAGTGGTGTATGCCACAGATAACCTACCTGGCTGGCAAGGTACATCCTTAGTAACGTGGGCTAGAGAAAAACTGGCTTTACGAGCGGTTGCTGATAATGATGCGAACGCAGCTTTACTTGGAGAAGCGTGGCAGGGAGCGGGGAAGGGCAAGCGACGCTTGGTGATGCTCACGTTGGGAACAGGTGTCGGAGGTGCATTTATGGAAAATGGCCTCTTGTGCAGAGGGGCTCATTGGAGCGGCGGCGATTGGGGCCACAGTATTCTATTCCCCGGGGGACACCCCTGCAATTGCGGAAAAAAAGGGTGCGCCGAGCAATATGTATCGGGGAGCGCCCTGTTACGTCGAGGTAGGGAACACGTCGGTAAATTGTACCGCTCGGGGGATGAGGTTGTGAAAGAGGCCGCTCACGGTAACCAGGAAGCAATCCAGGTGCTGGAAGATTACACCGCAGATTTAGCTGTGCTTCTGGCTAACATCTCAGTGACTCTTGATCCTGAGGCGATCATTGTAGGCGGAGGAGTAGCGGACGCGGGAGAGATCTGGTGGCCCATGCTGGAAAAGCATCTGCACCAACTTGGTGTTCAAACGGAAGTGAGTCGGGCATTGTTGGGCAATCGCGCTGGAATCATCGGCGCTGCACAGCTTGCCTTCGAAA